>CBINHE010000002.1:0-104398 GCA_966250375.1 uncultured Oxalobacteraceae bacterium | reverse complement strand
GCTTTCTCATCCCTGCATTATCCACTCTCGTAGGGAGATCGTGAACACGTTCTAACAAGCTTACTTCGCTATAGAGCACCGATTCGAGCCGTTGGAACAGGTTTCCCATGTGCCAGCGGCGGCGATATAAACGGGCGATCTTGCGCGCCGTGAACTGCGACTTGGGCAGATTCGTCAACAGCACGATGACGCTTTCCCGATCTTCCGTTGGCTCGTCCAGGTCCAGTTCAATGCGCCTGAGCATCAACGGCTGCCCCGTTTCATCCTCAATCGACACTTTTTGCTCATGGACCATGCCGGTTTCGATCCGGCCTGCCCGGCAGGGCTTACCCAACGCCCGTGGATTGGGGCTGGCGCCATGTTCGCGCACGATAAATCCCGCACCGCGGGCGTGCCAGCCCAGAAAAATGCCGCGGGTGCTGAAGTTGCGGTCAGCCATCCATAAATTTCCCCGCTGTGCCTGCGCTTGCAAGGAGGGCGTCAAGGTGCGTTCTTGGGCATGGCCATCTTCGCCCGGCATCAGGACCATGTCCCAATCCGGATCGTAGACGACCAGCGACTGGCCCGGCAACGCCGCGCCGCGAAAGCCGCGCAATGGCTTCAGGCGCTTCTGGCTCGCCGGCAAATGATTGCCGTCCACGATGCGCAACCGATAACCTCGTGCCGTCGGTGATTGTCCTTGTCTTATCGGCGACAACACCGGCGCCAATTGCCGGGCGCTGCCTTGCACCAGTGCGCGCACCAAAGCCGGTTCGGTCCGCTTGATCTTGTCGTAGACTGCTTGCACTGACACGGGAAGATCCTTGCAAGCCTTGGCTGCCGCATGCAGCGAAGGGCGCATCCCCATTGCCACCACCGACATCAATTCCACCGTCGTCGAAAACAACAGTTCCCGCGTGTACTGCTATTCACGCTCTTGCTCAAACAACGCATCGATCCATCCCGGTTCCAATGCCCGTTGCAATGCCAACCTCGCCATTACTGTCACCGGGCTTTGCTCAACGAAACGTTGTACCACCGCATCCATTACCATGGCATCACCTCCTGTTGCTATTGGAGGCGGGGCGGGTTAAAAAGTGGCAGTTAGGGCACCTTTAAAGGGCAGGCCTTTAAAGGTAGAGAATTTCTCTTTATTTTCAATGTGTTACAAACCATGATTTGATTAGCTTGCAGCTTTCAAAAAATAAAGATCAAACGAATCAATTAGTTATCACCGAACTATATTCGGTCACCTTTAAAGGGATGCTCCTAATGGCTTGCGTCGCCACGCCTGCTTGTCTTCGGCCAACGCGTGCGTCCACCCCGATAGGCTTTGCCGACTCACCCCAACCCGGCGCGCCACCTCCGCCTGTGAGATCCCTCGCGACAAAAGTTGTGCGGCCTTGTGCCGGCGCTGTTCGAGCGCCTTGAAATCCCGTTTGTACTGTTTCGTTCCCATGGCTCAACCTCCATGTCACGTCACAATGACATTCGACATCCCAGATCCAGGTGCAGTTCGGGGCTTGTCAGCTATTTCCTAAATACTCAGTAGTATTATAAATAATTACCCTATCCCATTTGACGAGGCAACAGAGATTCTCTATAATAGCCGTCTTTCGGGTCGTTAGCTCAGCTGGTAGAGCAGCGGACTTTTAATCCGTTGGTCGCAGGTTCGAATCCCGCACGGCCTACCATGAAAAATAAGCGGCTGCTAGAAATAGCAGCCGCTTTTCTATTGTGCGGATATAAAATTTCGGCGATTGCATTACCGAAGATACGTCGCACCTTATCTTAAGTACCCAACTCATTTGCATAGCCGAATTTCAGCGCTGATACTCATCGGCAAAAAATTTTCAGGCAATATGATTTTTCAAGTTTGCGGAAATACATGCTCTCCGCATAAAGTCCATCACACGAAAAAAAGCAGCCGTAGCGCAGCGTACGTATGTGGCCGCTGCGCATACTCTCGTGCGGCGATTACCTCACAAATTGGTTTCGGAAATGATTCTCCATTGCGAACCCTCTTTTGTCCAATACTGACGCTTGCGAATAGAGGAGCCCCTGCTTTTTCCGACTAGCGCATCCTCGGTAAAAGTACCGACGATCAAGTCATCGCGACCTGGATAGAGAAAAAAAGTCACGTCGCGCAATTTGATCGACATGTTCTTCACACTACTGAAAAATGGCTGCTGCTTGCCAAACCATGTGGCAAGATTCTCGCCGCGCTCGGATTTGAATTGGCGCGAATAATTTCCGATCAGTCGCTTGTAATCCATGCTTTCGAGATCGCGCCGCCATTCGTCCAGCAGCCTGACCGCTATATTGCGATCGTTGGCCCATTTTGTCTTGTTGACGAATTCCACTTGCTCGCTGATGATGACCGGCGTCGTGCCGATTTCAATGGAATTGATCAGTTTGTTCAAATCCGGATTGGTAAGGACGACGCATCCGTCCGATGACAAGGGTGGACGGCTATAACTGTCCGGTGGCGTGCCGTGCAGCCAGATTCCGGAACCGCTGCGGCCATTCAACTTATCCCATTCATTCGGATAATTGATCGGTAACGCACCGATGCCATAGAAATCGGGAAGCCGGGCGCCGGACAAACGGCTGGTGATGTAATACACGCCGATCGGCGTTTTCTGATCACCGGCCTTGATCTTATTGATACCGAGTTTGCCTTGGCTGATATAGTAATCCGTGACAAGCTTCAGTCGACCGCCCTGATTTTCGTAGACATACAGGCGCGAGCGCTTCGCATCGACCACCAGCACGTGCTTTTGATCTTCGCGTAGTTGCAGGACCGAGCGCGGCACCAAGTCCGGGTCCGGTCGCTCACGCAATGATTTCAGACGCACCATCGCTTCTTCGCGCAGATTCCTGAGCTTGCCCTCCGCTCCTTTCACGGCGCCAAAGGTTGCGACCCGCTGCGTATGCATCAGAAGCAAATCTCCGCGGATCAGGTGGCCCAGCCTGAAATTAGGATAGGATTCGACCAATGCGTCGGCTTTCGATTGCGCGGCACGCAAGTGATTGGCAGCGAGATCCTTGTAGACCTCAATCAACAGCCTCTCAGGATCGGGCTTGACAGGCACGGGTATGGCGACAGCGGCCAATGGACTCTTCGCCAATGACGGAGACGATATTGCCCAGCCGCTTCCAGCCAATAGCCAAGACAATCCGAAAAACAAAACACGCTCGACAGTGCCGGTCCGAGCGTGTGTATTTGGACGAAAACGAAACATCAGCTTCCCGAGCGCTCCTGCTTGATTTGCCACTTTCCACCTTGCTTGGTCAGTACCAGAGTTTTGCGACTGTTCGCTTTCAAACGATTGGACACATACAACTGACGGAATTTTACGGTTGCGGTGTTGCCACTGACTGTCACGCGCGGTGATTCGATCTTGACGCTGATGCTGCCCTTGTCTGCGATGCGGGAATGGCGCTCGTCTGCCCATGCCTTGCGGGATACGCCATTCGGCGTCTGGAAATCGCTGCCGTAATAATTCAAATAGCCCTTCACATCCTGCGCGCTCCATGCCTTCGCCCAGCCATTGACGGTGCTGAGCACATCGTCGCGGTCGTCGGTGTCGTTATGCACTGGCTTGTCCGGCTTCGCCGCCGCGACCGGTGCAGGCACTGGCGTTGCCGGAGCTGCATTTTGAACAACTGCCGGTGATGGAGTCTTCGGCGCCTGCGCAACTACTGCAACTGGCGCCGTCGCGGTTTTTGCATTGACGCTGCCATTTGTGTTGCTTGCCAACGAGCGCAGCAGGACCAATTTTGATTTAGCCACCGAATTGGCGGAGTCAAGTTGCAGCGCCTTGTCATACGCCTGGCTCGCGAGTTTGGCGTGGACATCGCCCAGGTTCTCGTATGCGGTAGCGTACGCGGGATTGGTACGAATCGCCGCATCAAGCGCCGTGCGGGCTTTGTCATACTGACCGCTGGACGCATACAGAACCGCAAGATTGTTGTAGGGTTCAGGCAAATCGGGGAAATCTTCAGTCAGCTTGGTAAACATCACAATCGCCTCAGCCGGCTTGCCCTGCTCGGTCAGGATCACGCCTTTCAAGAACCGCATCTGTGCATCGCGCGGTCGCTTCGCAAGAAATGCATCGGCTTTTGTGATTGCCTCCGCAAGCTGCCCGGCACGGAACAGTTTCGACACATCCGCTGACTCATCTGCAAATACTGGCGTTGCAAGCAACGCTCCCAACAAGCCGGAAAGTACAGCAGTCTTGTTTAACATGTGACGCAGACTCGGATTTGGCGTGTAACGAGGGAGGCAGGGCATGGTTTTCCTCAATATTGTTATGTGACAAAAAATAAGCTTACAGTATATCTTTTATGCTTCGAAAAAAGCGCTCAAATCAAACTGGACAAGTGCCATTTCTGGTAGCGATTGGTCAAAATACAGCACTTTCGATGCGTATAACAGCCAAGTTGCCCTTATCGGAATTTTAGCAATTGGCGCTTGGGCGCGACTGATTTGCCGAATTTTATACGTAACCATACAAATCCGCCATTTGCAGCAGTTGAATGACGAATACAGGAAGGAAGTGCCCCGCGTCAGGGGCGGGCGAGAGCCGCGCACGGGGCTTCGTTGGATCCGCATGATCAAAGATGAAATGACACCTCTGGCTGCACTGTTGGAGGGATGGACCAGGATCTGAAGAAATTGGAAGCCTCAAATTTTGTGTGCAAATTAATTACGCTATCGCGCAGGGCTTGCAAAGGAGGTGGAAGCCGAAGATATAGCTGCCGCTCCCGCCTACTCCTACGGGAGCGGCCACTACCCACGCAAAACCGGGAAGAACCAAATTGAAAATCAAACGTGTCCCCGACTACTCAACCATGACTATCTTATTGGTGCTTGCCTGTGCGAGTTGAGCAACCGGCAGCACTTGATGTCGCAGGACATTTGATCTCGTAAGACATTTGCAATTTCACGCCGTGCAATGTCGCCGGCATGTGCGTGGCTAAAAGCGGCATTGCTGCGCTGTTCAACGCCGGCGACATACCCATCTGTTGCGCGGCTGATTTAACGGTGCCATCCATCTCGGCAATGCCGTTCCATATCATCGCGCCGACCACGCCAACGGTTAGCGCAAGGCCAGCCAATATGGGCATCGCGGACTGCATCCTGCTTTTCGGTTTTTTCAAAAATAGCGGTGTCGGCGATTCGGCCAATACTGCTTCGGCCCGTACTCGCCAGTCGCTCAGTTGTTCGCCCTGTTGTGAAATGCGTTCGATCAGTCGCTGCGTCAGCACGCGTGCATCCGCTTCTTCACGCTCGTGCCTGGCGTATGCGCTGTCGGCCACATCCGCCGATTGCGCTTCAGTCCCGGCCAGCATCCGCGTCGCTTCGATGGCATGCTTTTCAGCGGCGACCCGCGCTTTGGCTTCGGCTGCCAGTCGTGCGGCGGCCAACATGGCGGCTTTACGCTCGGCGCTGGCGTGCAATTCGGCTTTCCTGCATATGTCCTCTTCCGCTCGCGATGTTTGCTGCATCGCTTCAAGTACTTGCTGTTCCGCTTTGGCGCACTCGATAGCGAGCAGGCCAGCCTGGGTGTCGGCGCCGATCCGCGCGCGCAGCTCTGCGATTTCCTTATTGGCGGCGGCAGGGCGGACTTCGTTGGCGGCGCGCGCTTTGCGTTCCGCATCAAGACGGGCGCGGCTGGCTGCAACCGATTCCTCGGCTGCCTTCGCGCTGCGATACACCTCTGCGGCTGCTGCGGAATCGGCTCTGATGCGATCATCGGCCAACGAACGCGCACGTGTTTCGGCAAGGGAGCGGTTCTCCGCCGCGACCGTAATCTTGGTTTCCGCCTCGATCCGTGCAATGGCCTCTCGTATCGACTTCAGGTCGACACCACCATTAACCGGTACAGCGCTCCTGAGGGCAACTAACTCGCCACCGGCACACTCCTCGTCCTCTGAAAATATGTCGTGCAGAGAGGGATTTTTACGCAACGCCTGATTCGATTCCATCTTGAACTCCCGCTTGATGAACAATTCCGGCTGGTTGATCTTAACGACGTATGCCGGAACTTTTATACCAATCCTCACCATAACGCGATTTCATGTCGCGTTATGGTGAGGATTGGTATTAATAGGCATTATCAGGTTCAGGCTGGCAAATCAACTTTGGAAAAGAGGGGGAATTTGGAGCTATTTCGGGATTATGGATCGGCGCAATTCCGATTTCACCGGGCCCGAAGTTTGTTTTTTTGCAATGCTTATACAAAGATCGGCATGGCCCGCTCCTGCAACACACCTGCCTTCCGGCACTCCTTCTTTGAGCCTATTTCGCTACCTTTTCAACTCTGAGTCCCGCCAGAATGCCGCACAGATGCTCCATCCGGAGAGGTTTGACCAGAAAATAATTCATGCCGGCGTCCAGGCAAGCCTGGATGTCGGATAGCGTGTCTGCTGCAGTCAAGGCGACGATCGGCAAATCGGCAGCCAGGCCATCCATCTTGCGAATCATGCGCGTCGCCTCCAGCCCGTCGAGTTCCGGCATGTGCATGTCCATCAGCACGATATCGAAGGCGGCATTGCCATTTAATATGTGAACCGCTTCACGCCCGTTATTCGCTATCTGGACCCGATGTCCTGCCTTTTGCAGCAGCGCGATTGCCACTTTCTGATTGATCTCGTTGTCTTCAGCCAGCAAAATCGAGAGACTGTGTGTTTCGACTGCCGTGCTTGCCACGTCCACCGGCTCGCCGGAAACCCGCTCGCACAGCGGCGCCATCGTGGCGGCAGCGTTCTCCTTCTCAGACGCGAACGAAAAATCATCAAACATATCAACTTCCTATACTGTGCAGTGTTTTCTTCAAGCGAAGCTCCCTGCAACACCTTGATTGTATCGGCCTGCATCTTGGCCTGAATAATAAGCACGCCATCCTTTTGCAGCAGCACGCCCTTCTATGTGTCGACAGTTCCCAATAAATATTTCTCGGCGATTTCTCGGCGCCGATTTTCGCAGAGACTTTTCCGAATTTTTATTCCTCCAGCGGCTTGCTCAGTTTTCCGGACAAGGTGCGCCCCCCCATAACACGACGTTGGATCCGGCCGGCACGAACGAATCGGCCGGTTTCGTTGGTCAAAATGTAGAGGTAAACACTATAGTATTTGAGTTTCAGGCAGGCAAATATACCAACTAAATATCAATAACCGCTTATTATTCGGTCTCAAGAAAATACAGAATGTGCTGCAAACGCAGCAGAAAAATAGTCCAGGGAGGGGGACATGCGTTCAAGCGCAACGAACAAGCCGGAGCGGTGGACTGTGCTATTGGGGACGCTGCTCGTATCGAGCGCGCTGCATGCGCAAACCGGAAAGGATGCGGATTTTCTCGATTTGCTGGCACAGGAAAACCAGGTGTTTTCGGCGTCCCGCTATGTGCAGACGATCGCGGAAACACCGGCCAACGTCTCGGTAGTCAGCCGCGAAGACATCAAGCGTTACGGTTACCGCAGCATCAATGAAGCATTGAGTTCGCTGCCTAGCGTCTACGACGCCACCAGCCAGTGGCCGGCGCTGGGCGTGCGCGGCACTGCGACGCCGGGTGATTTCGGCTCGCGCATTCTCTATCTCGTCAACGGCATGCCGATTTACGAGCCGACCTATGGCGGGTTCTTCATCGAATACCTGGACATGGAAAGCATCGAGCGCATCGAGTTCGTCAAAGGTGCCGGATCAGCCTTGTACGGCAGCGGTGCCGTGATCGCGGTGGTCAATTTGATCACCAGGAGTAGTCAGAATGCGGCCGGCAACAGCGTGACGCTGGACGTTGCCAGCCATGGAACCCGCAAACTGTATGGCTCCCGGGGCCATTTAGGCGATGGTGGCGTGAATAGTTTCGTGTCGGTCAGCACCGCTCGCAGCCACGGCCGCGACATCTATCTGCGTGAATTCGATACACCCGCCTTTGATTCGGCGCGCTCTGCCGGTGTCTCGAACGGCAATGACAGCACGCGCAACGTGCGTCTGTTCGGACGCTTGGCTGGCGAGCAGGCATGGTTGCAAGGACTGCTCGTAACCGCCGACAAACGCGATCCGCTGGCAAGTTACGGCTCGGTCTTCAACGGCCGCCTGCAGCTGTCAGAAACGCTGGGGGCATTGGAAGCAGGGATCGACCGCAACCTCGGCGGCGGCGCGCAAGCCACTGCCCGCGCCTACCTCTTCAGCGTCGCCGAGCAAGGCGACTATCCCTACACATTTTCGGGCGAGCGCATGCCGCCGGCCGACTATATCAACGTCTCCGATCTGTCCAGCCGTCAATTCGGGATGGAACTGCGCTACGACCGATTTTTTTCTAATGGTCACCACCTGCTGGCCGGCATTGAAGCCAAACGAATCAGCTATTACCACCAGGTTGGCGATCAGCCTGGGCCGCAGCGCAGCGGCGTACTGACGGTGGACACCAGTGCCAGCTATGCGCAATGGGCGGTGTTCGCGCAGGACGAGATGCGATTGGGTCCGGGCAAACTGTTTCTCGGCGCACGCTTCGATATGTACCGGCGCTTTTCCGATGGCGTCGAATCACGTCTGTCGCCACGCATCGCTTATGTGCAGGATTTTTCTCCCAGCACCACCGGGAAGCTGATCTACGGCGAAGCGTATCGTGCGCCCACCGTGTACGAATCGCGCTATCAGGATGGCTTGCCGGCGGCATCGACCATCTGGGCCAATTCGGCCTTGCGTCCGGAACTGTCGAAGTCGCTTGAAGCCTTGCTGACACACGAGTCACAACCCGGAGTGCAATGGGGCTTGAGCACGTTCCTGAAGCGCTTCGCCGACTCGCCGGTGCAGGTCGTCACCCCTGAACTCAACGGCATACCGTGTGGGCTAGGCCCGAATGGCTGCATCCAGTACCGCAATTCCGGGCTCACGCAGCAAGTGGCGGGAATCGAGGCCGATGTGAAGGTCAAACAGTTCGACCGCGGCAGCTTCTACGCGTCGATAGTGCTGCAGAAGGGAACGCAGGCGGGACGGGAATTAACCAGTTCGCCACGCCGTCAATTCAAAGCAGGCATCAGCCGCGAACTGCCCTGGCCAAATATGAATGCAGCATTGGAAGCGCATTACATCGGCAGCGTTCTCGGTCGCATTGATGCGAACAGTAGCGGAACACGCATTGTGCCCGCTTATATGCTGGTCAATGCGAACATCAATGCCGGCCGCCTGAGCGGCGGATGGCAGGCTTCGCTGCACATCAACAACCTGCTGAACCGCGCGATTTATACCGTGGCATCACGCGAATTGCAGCCGCTCGAACGGGTGCCGGCGGATGGACGGCGCTATTCGGTGCAACTGCAACTGGATTTTTGAGGACCGATGCGCTTGCGTTTTTTACTTATCATTCTGCTGCTGATCGCGGGCTCTGCACGTGCCGACATGATCCTGCTGATTTCCGACGACAAGGGCGCGGTGGCTGCTGTCGCCAAGGCAGTACAGGCTTCCTACGTCGGAAAAATCGAGCTGCATAATCTGGGCGGCAATCGCAGCCGCGAAAATGAAATCGCGCAGGCGATCCAGAACTCACCCTCGCAGCAAGTCGTGGCCGTGGGCCTGCTGGCAGCCCAAGTCGCGCGCCAGCGGCTATCGGCCAAGCAAGTAGTGTTTTGCCAGGTACTCAATGTCGAAGAATTTGGTCTGGTAACGCCATGGATGAAAGGCGTCAGCGGCATTCCGTCTCTTGCGAAGCAATTCGCCGCATGGAAATTGCTTGATCCCGAGTTGCGACGGATCGGCATGATTACCGGCCGCCACGCAAAATACATGATCGATGAGGCAGAAGCGGCGGCCAGGAACAACGGGCTGCAACTGGAGCACATCGAGGCGCCATCCGATCGTGCCGTGCTGGCCGCGGCACAAGAATTGCGTGAAAAAAGAATCCAGGGACTGTGGCTGGCACCCGACAGCAGCATCTTGAGCCAGCGCGCAATCCTGGAACTGATGGTGTATAGCGTCAAAAACAATCTGCAGGTGCTGGCGTTCTCTCCGGCGCTGTTAAAAGAAGGAGCGCTCCTCGCCGCAAGCTCGGACATCGATGAGATAACGCGCCTGGTGCTGGAACGGCTGAAAAAAACAGCGCCCGGCAACACCGGCATACCGGGTGAGGCCATGGTGCCGCTGGCGGGTGCCAAGATCGTCGTCAACGGCAGCGCCGCATTGCGCTTCGGCCTGTCGGTACCACCCAAATTGAAGGAGCAACCCGATGTCCAGTAATCCCTGCATCCGGCGCAGCCTGGTCCGGCGCATGGCGTCCATGCTATGGGTCGCCGCAGGGCTGTTTTATCTGGCGACCATGACCGGCATATTTATCGGCGGCAATTATCTGATCGAAAGGAATCTCGAAAAGCAGGCGCGCCAGTTGCTGCCCGTATTCGATGATCTCAGTGTCCCTCTGTTTTTTTCATCGGAAAGCAGCGCATTGCAGCGGATAAGAAGTTACGCGGCACCCATTGCCGACATCGGGCTGGTGCGCGTGTACGACAAGCAGCGCCTGCGCGTGTTGGCTGAGTATCGCAAACCAGGCGCGCCGCCCTTTCCGCTGCTAACCGATGCGATGGCTGCTGCGCTTGATCTCACCGGCATACCGGTAATGCACGTGGAAAGGACTTTTTGTCTCGGGCAATCAACCCGGGCATTCGCGCCAATCAAGAAGACCGTGCAAACCCACGACTTGCTTGATTTCGACGGCAACACGCAATCAGAGAGCAGCGAGACTGTGGGATACATTGAAATCGGCATGGATTTCGCCCCCTCCAGAAGCAGCGTTTATCCCGGCGTGCTGATTACCATCGGCATTCTATCGCTGGCATTGCTGGCCGGCCTCACCGCCTTCATCCGAAAAATGCGCAGAGCGTTGCAGCCCTTGCTGAGCCTGCAAGAGCCGCTAGCGCGCATTGCCGAGGGCGATTTCGAGGCGACGGTGGGCGATGGTCCGGCGGACCAGGAAGTGGAAACGATACGCCAAGCGCTGCGCGCCACCATTCTGGCCTTGAAAGAGCGCGAAAAGGAACGCAATGAAGCGGTCCGTGCCAAGATCCAGGCCGATGAGGCGAACCTGGCGAAAGGTACTTTTCTGGCCAACATGAGCCATGAAATCCGCACGCCGATGAATGGCGTGATGGGCATGCTGGACCTGCTGCTGGACACGGGACTGAATGCATCGCAACGCGAATTTGCCAGTGTTGCCCAATCCTGTGCCGCGAGCCTGCTGGCGCTGATTAATGACATCCTGGATTTTTCCAAGATCGAGGCCGGCAAGCTGGATCTCGAAACAATTCCATTCGACCTGCGGCACGAGGTCAAAACGGTTTCCAATGTCCACGCGCTGGCTGCCCAAAACAAGGGACTGGACTTGATCGTGCATTACCCGTCGACTTTTCCGTATGTGATGCTTGGTGACCCGGCACGAATCCGTCAGGTCATGACCAATCTGATCAGCAACGCGATCAAATTCACCGCGGAAGGCCACGTGCTGGTGGAAGTCAAGGCAGACACCAAACCGCACGGGCGCTGTCACCTGCACATATCAGTGACTGATACCGGCATCGGTCTGGCGGCCGACAGATCAACCGATATTTTCGACAAATTCACGCAGGCCGATCCCTCCACTACCCGCCAGTATGGCGGCACTGGTCTGGGGCTGACGATTTGCAAGCTGCTGATGGAATTGATGGGCGGCGAGATCGGCGTCGACAGCCAATTGGGCAAAGGCAGCACGTTCTGGTTCTCGCTCGATCTGGCGCTCGCGTCAACTCTCCCGGAAACGCCGGAACCAATCATGCTGGCCGGCCTGCGCGTGCTGTTCGTGGACAATCACCCGATCACTCGGCAGATGATGGAAGAACAGTTCGCGCTGCACGGCATCAGGGCCGACAGCTTCAGCACGGCAGCAGCGGCGTTGGGCGCGCTGAAAAGCGCCGCAGTCGCGCAAGACCCCTATTCCATCGCGGTCCTCGATCACCAGATGCCCGACATCGATGGCGAAACCCTCGGCATGATCATCAAGGCCGACCCGCTTTGCCACGAGACGTTGCTGATACTGTCAAGCTCTCTATCGCATGCCAGCGACGTACAACACTACGCCCGCGCCGGATTTTCCGCTTTCCTCAGCAAGCCGGTGCCGCAGCATGTGTTGATCGACATGCTGAAGGCATTGTGCGCGGCGCTCAAAAGTGGCAAGGCCCAACCTTTCCTCACCGCGTCCAGCCTGGCAGGACCGCAGTCGACGAAGAACAGCGACACCCGCCCGTTTGACGGCTATCGTATCCTGGTGGTGGACGATAACGACGTGAACCTGGAAGTCATGGCCCACATGCTGAAAACACTGGGTTGCCACACCAACGCGGCCGCCAATGGCCGCATTGCGGTGACAATGGCCTGCACGCGGCAATACGATCTGATTCTGATGGATTGCCAGATGCCGGAGCTGGATGGCTACCAAGCGGCAGCCGAGATCCGAGCCATCGAAGCATCAGCAAAATCAGCAAAGCGTACACCGATCATTGCGTTGACGGCACATGCACTTGAAGGCGAACGGGGGAAATGCCTGGCATCTGGCATGGACGACTTCCTGTCCAAGCCGATTCGCCCACCGGTGCTGCGCGACATGCTCGCGCGCTGGCTGACGCCAGTGCTCAGCGCGCAAGCGCATGTCGAAGAAATGCAAAACGACGATGACCTTGAATCAATACAGCAAATGTTCGGTGATAATTTCATCGAAATCGCTGGCCTGTTCCGTCACGACAGTCCAAAGCGACTCAGCGCCCTGCATAACGCGGCAAGCAGGCTCGATGCGGCGGAGGTCGCCAGAATCGCCCATACACTCGGCGGCAGCACCAGTTCAATCGGCGCCACGGCATTGGCTACGCTATGCAAGAAACTGGAAATGCAATCAATGACCGGCTCGCTCGATGATATCGAGGCCAAGCTGGCAACGATCGACACGGAATACGCAAAGATAGATGCCAAGCTGCGACAGATGGTGCAGACGGCGCAAGTTTAGGGCGAGGAATAATTTTGGCTGAGAACGCGCAAATACCGTCAAGGTCATCAAGGCCGTCAGCAACTGTTTGAAGAGCAAGCCTTATACAGAAGCCAGAAATTATGACAGCGCTCGTATGGCGGGCACTCCCTCCCCTTGAAGCATGGGTATCTACACATCTTTGCAAGACCATGAATGCTCCCTCTCCCGCAGGCGGGAGAGGGTTGGGGTGAGGGGGATCGCAAGAGAGCCGGCCTTGACAAACACCCTCACCCTAGCCCACTCCCGCCTGCGGGAGTGGAGGACTCTTTTCTCCGAACGTACGTTAAGTTAACACGAAGGTTCTTCGTCGCCTAAGTTGCTGATTTCTGCGTAAACGAAAGCTAGCAATTACTGCTGGCGCACCAGCATCAGACCGGCGCGCTGGCCAGCCTTGACATCCGAATTCGGAAACACGAGATATTCCGTAGCATCACCAACCCGGTAAACAACATCGCCATCATCCGCAACAAGTGCGCCCGGTGCCATCGCGGTGAAATTTTTGGCCGATCCATCGACCGCCATTTTGAATGCAGCACTAAGCTTGATAATTTCCTGCACCACTGCAAACACGTCAGGCGGGTGAGGAAGAAACGGCTGCATTTGCCCGGTACGCAACAATGCATCCAGCGCCACTTGCGTCGCTGAAAACATTGACAAATCATTCTTGCCCAACACCCCGACCTGCCCCAATTCGGCAGTGCAACTGGTCGCGCCGAACTGCGCTGCCGTGTACGCGCTAAACGTGCCTGCCGATTTGCGGTTGAGGATGACGGCGCCAATACCGGCACCGCCCAGCCATGCGATCAAGCCACGCTTCTCTGCCGCCGCAATCACATCGGGAACCACTGCAAAGGTCGGGTAAAGCGAAGGACGGATCGCGGTGTGCAAATCGAGATGCCATTTTTTTGCAGCTGGTGTTGCAAAAAATTCCGCGGCCGCGCGCATGATGATGTCCGTCCGCTCCGCTTCGGCCGCCGATTGCAGGTCGCCGCGATCGGCACGAAACAGCCGGTTCATGTCGGCATCCAGATAGCGCCGTCCCTGCGCGATTGCATCGAGATTGCCCACCACCACCATCAAATCCACGCCCAGTTGATGCGGCGCCTGTGCCAAACCGGCCAGCAGCACTGCCAGCATCTCGATCGGCGCTGTCTCGTCGCCGTGGATGCCGACCGATAGCAGCAGACTCAAGTGCTTGTGTGACTGCCCCTGACTGTTTATCTGCAAAATACCGCGCGCCGGCAGTTGCACCGTTAATCCGGCATTGGCAAAGCTGTCGGTGACGCCGCTAAAGTCACCCTCTGCCAATGCGCGTATCGCATCGGCAGAGGGTGACTTTACAGCGGAATCGGTCACACCGCGCTTGCCGCAGAAGATGCCGCCTCGGACAATTCCCAGACTGCCAGCACTGCCTGCTCCAGGCCCTGCTGCTCGGCTGCATTGCCACTGCGGGCATGAATCTTCAACTGGGTAATGACCTTCTCGACTGCAGTATCCGGATTACCTGCCTTGCCGGCCGGTGTCTGCCTCAATACTTGCATCAGCAAACTTTGTTGCGCGCGGCGTAGCGCCTTCAACGCGTGGCCCCGCAAGGCTTCCTGGCTCGCTACGGTCGGCGCATGCATCAACACACGCTCCAGACCGTCGATACCGGACTGACGGCGCAGCGCCATCCCCACTTGCAGGAACGCCGGCAAGCTCATATCGGCGGGACGCGGCACGGACAATGCGGCAAACAGGAAGTCGGCCATGCCTTCGATTGCCTCGACTGCCTGACATGCCTGTTCGAACGCAGCCGGATACTGCGCATCGCCGTCAGCCAGCACCGTCACCGGCACCAACTGCTGCACCGTATCGGACTGGCTGAACAGGCGTGTCAATTCGGTGAATCCGGCGGACTCGCGCAATTGCGGTTCCGGCACCGACAACACGCCTTGAACGACTGCCTTTTGCAACGAGCGGGTACGTTTGTCGATCGCCTTGGAGACATCACGCGGCACTTCCAGTGCATATGCATCGAGCTGCGAAAACACCGGTGCCAGATTCAATGCCGCCCAAGCTTGTGCCCATGCGGCAATAACGTCGGTTTCCTTGACAAAGTGGGTATGCGCCAGGTTGCCCACCATCAGCGGGCCGCAGCGGTTGATCACTTCATTTGCCAGTACCGTTGCAAGAATCGCATTGGCCAGAGGATGATCGAGTGCGTTGCGGGTTGCTACCAGGCCATGCGGGAAGTACGGCGTCAAAATCGCTTTTGCCCACGTGTTCTGTGTCAGTGTCTGCGCCGACAGGATGCGCTTGTAACGGTTCTTCACATGCGCAATCACCACCGCCAGTTCAGGTGCGGTCAAGCCGCATCCTTCCGCCTTGCGCCTTGCCATTTCGGCGTCGGAAGGCAATTGCTCCAGCTCGCGTGAAATCACGCCTTCCGCTTCCAGGTTTCCGATCAATGCGGCGTAACCATCCAGCACGGCGCCATCCTTCTGCGCTTGCTCTTCACGCACCAGCAAGTGCGTCTGCAAAGTGTTGTCGCGCAGGACCAGCGCTTCGATGTCGAGCGTGATGTCGTTCAGGATGCGGTTGCGCTCCGCCTCGGAGAGCGTGCCGGCATTGACTTCGGTATCGAGCCAGATTTTGACGTTGACTTCATGGTCGGAACAATCGACACCGGCCGAGTTGTCGATCGCGTCGGTAAAGATATGGCCGCCGCACATCGCAAACTCGATGCGTCCGGTTTGTGTCGCACCGAGGTTGCCGCCTTCGGCGACAACCTTGCAGCGCAACTGGTTGCCGTCGACGCGGATCGTGTCATTGGCACGATCCTTGACTTGCGCATGCGACTCGGACGATGCCTTGATATAGGTACCGATGCCGCCGTTGTAGAACAGGTCGACCGGCGCCAGCAGGATAATGTGCAACAGTTGTTCCGGTGTGACGCTGACAGCATCGGTGCCCAGTGCCGCGCGCGCCTCATCCGACAATTCGATCGTGCGCGCGTTGCGTGGCCATACGCCGCCGCCTTTCGAAATCAGCTTCTTGTCGTAATCTTCCCACGACGAACGCGGCAACGCGAACATGCGCTGACGCTCCTGGAACGATACCGCGACATCCGGCGTCGGATCGATAAAGATATGGCGATGGTCGAATGCGGCGACCAGTTTCAGCTGACGCGACAGCAGCACGCCGTTGCCGAATACGTCGCCCGACATATCGCCGACACCGACCATCGTGATTGGCGTGGTGTTGAGGTCGTGGCCGAGCTCGTAGAAATGCCGCTTGACGGCTTCCCATGCGCCCTTGGCAGTGATGCCCAATTTCTTGTGGTCGTAACCGTTGGAGCCGCCGGACGCGAACGCGTCGCCCAGCCAGAAACCGCGCTTGACGGCGATACCGTTGGCGATATCGGAGAAGGTCGCGGTGCCTTTATCGGCGGCCACGACGAGGTAAGGATCGGCTTCGTCATAGCAGACAGTTTCAGCTGGCGCGACGATATTGCCGCGCTGGCGGTTGTCGGTGATGTCCAGAAGACCCGCGATGAACAGGCGATACACTGCTTCGCCTTCGGCTGCGATCGCTTCACGCGCCGCGTCTTTTGGCATCATCTTGCAAACGAATCCGCCTTTTGCACCGGCTGGCACGATGACGGCATTCTTCACCATCTGCGCCTTGACCAGGCCCAGCACTTCGGTACGGTAATCCTCCATGCGGTCGGACCAGCGCAGACCGCCGCGCGCCACCGGACCGCCCCGCAAATGCACGCCTTCGAAGCGGCGCGAGAACACGAAAATTTCGCGGTAAGGACGCGGCTCCGGCAATAACGCGAGCTGGCTGCTGTCGAATTTGAAAATGATCGTGTCGCCGATTTGCGCATTCTGGAAGTAAGACGTGCGCAAGGTCGCCAGCATCAAGTCGGCAATGCTGCGCAGGATGTCTTCGGTATCGGCGTGATTGATGTCGGCCAAGCCCTTTTTGAGCGCCGACAATGCAGCGGTGCCGGCCGCACGCTGCTCTGCGCTGGCCTCCGGATTGAAGCGCGCCAGGAAACTTTCGACCAGCGTACGCACTTGTGCCGGCTGCTTGCGCAGGCAATCAGCCATGTAGCGCAAGCTGAACCGGGTGCCGGCCTGACGCCAGTAGCTGGCATAGGCGCGAATGACTTGCACTTCCTTCGGCCGCAGACCAGCCTCGATCACCAGGCCATTCATACGGCCGTCTTCGGCTTCATTGTTCAGCAGGGACTCGAACAATTCCTGCGCGGCGTCCGCCACTTGCGGCTTCACCAGTTTTGCCGCACTTTGCGTATCGACAGTCAGGGAGGTCACGAAGAAATTTGCACCGTCTTGTCCGGTAATGCAATGCGTTTGCTCGCGATCGACTGCCACGCCGGCGTTATGCAGCGCCGGCAAAATCTGCGACAGCGATGGCGCACTGTGGGCCGACAACAGCCGGATATTGACTGCATCGCGCATGCCGATTTCGACACGCACTTTCACGCGCGCCTCTTCACGGTTATTCAACAGCTCGGACAAATCCTGATAGGCCGATTGCGGCGATGTCGCGGCAATGTATTCGGTCGGAAGATCGGCGCGAAGCTTGCGCAGATCGGTACGGATTGCAGCATCGGCCGCGCCGTCCACCAGTTCATCGAATACGGTATGCCAACCTTCGACCGCCGCCAGCAAAGGCTGCTCGATGTCGGCTTCGAGATTCAGGTCGAGTCGGGCTGCGCTTGCAATCAAGTAGATACGCGCCAGCGGACCATCGGACAACAAGGTCTGCGCACGCACGTCGGTCGCCCCCGACAAGCTGCGCAAGCCGGTCGACAACCGGTCCGCCAGGCTGGCGCTGTAACGCTCGCGCGGCATATAGACCAATACATTCAAATGCCGGCCATGCACGTCGGGGCGCGCAAACACCATCGCGCGCGGCTGCTTGTAGAGCGCAACGACGGTGCTGCAGACATTGGCCAGCCACTCGGGTTCGGCTTCCAATACTTCGGTACGCGGCAGGGACTCGAGAATTTCCAGGAATTTTTCGGCCCGGAAACCTTCCTGGCGTACGCCGGCCAAGGTCAGCACCTGTTTGATACGACCGCGCGCGAACGGCAATTGCGCAACCGGCGTCGACGCCGCCGCACGGGAGAACAAACCGACAAAGCAGTGTTCGCCGAGAATGGCGCCGTCGGCACCGACATCACGCACGCCGATGAAATCCAGTTGCTGGTCACGATGCAAGGTCGACTGCACATCCGCCTTGACCACCGACAGCGCATTGATGCGCGCTGCCAGCGGATCGAAATCCTCGGGAATGCCAGCCAGACACGTGTCGTAGAGCGGATGCGCCGCATCGCTCAGCACGCCGATCCGGCTCGGGATATCCCGCACCAGCTTGCTCTGGCCGGAGACGACGCGATAATACGCATAGCCGAACGATTCGAAACCGCCATTGCGCGCCCACTCGAGAAATGCTGCTGCCTCCTGCCCTTCCGCGCCTCCGCTAGCCGTCGCCGTCGCCACCTGCGACAACTTTTGCGCCATCGCTGCCGCATCGCGCCGCACCGCAGCCGCATCGCCCGCAACCATGTGTATGCTTTCGATCAAAGCAGTCAAGTCTTTTTGTTCGATTTCTTCGGACAGCAGGCATAACACGCAGGATTCCAGCGGGTCGCTGCCGGTCTTGGCGCGCTCGACATGCGTGACGCTGCCGTCAGTTGCGCGGCGTACCGACAACACCGCGTTCAACACGGCGCGCGATGCGATGCGCAACCGACGCATCGCCATCACGATCGAATCAACCAGGAAAGGCATGTCCGGATTCAGAATGAGCAGCGCGCTGGCCCAGCCGCCGCGGCCATCCGCATAACGCAACGGCCTGATATGACAGCCCGCAGCTGGAAGTGCAGAAACCGATGAAAAGCCCTCCCACAATACCGATGCCAAACTCTCCGGCGTGATGCCCGCCAGATCCTCTTCTTCAAGCGAAGCAAGCCACGTGTCGATGAGCGACGTGACCTGCGGTTGTTCGGTGGCGACCTGACCGGCCACGGCCAAAGTCAGTTCTAGAGTTTTCTTGCGTAAATTCTGGGATAGCTTGTTCATAGACTTCTCCATTTCGATACCATAGTGTGCTTCATCAAATCGACCGCTTCTTCCAGCTCCACGGCACGGATTTACATGAGGGGCGACACCGGCAACGCTGCTTCATTATTGTGAATTTATTAATATCAATCTGCACCCGGAATGCAACATTAAATCGCATCTTTTTCCGTCTGATCAGCCGAAAAAATCCATCGATTTCATTGTTACGTTATGGGTGAAGGTGGGTATAACAGGGTTTATCAAGGCTAATCTGTATAGATTCAAGGTTAATTTGTATAGATGAATCTTAAAATTTACCGTGCCATTTATTATTTTCTTATTTGGTCAATGCACAGAAGCTTATTTGCAGGGAGTGCATATAAACCACACATCGCTTTCCTGTGCATTGCATTTCGATCGCACTCCAGCCTCTTCGCATCTTCAGCTCTTTTTGAGCCGTTGAAATTATACCTTCACACAACAATTTATCGATCATTCATCCTTAAATTGCAATGCAAAGTCGATAACAAGATGGCAACAATCTTTATGCGCATGCAGCAAGCGAAGACATCGGTTAAAGGCCCACGCTCACATTAAAGCGCAACGTATCCGACTGTTTGTGCTGGTAACCGAGTACGATGCCGGCCACCAGACCAGCCATGACTGCCAACCAGGCTTTCAAATTATTGTATGTGAATCGTTATTGCCACAATTTTGAAACGCATATAACCCAGGTAATGCAAGAATCGCAGTCAATTCATCAAGCGCGGTGTGTACTTCCACAGCCAAAGCGGGATCAGCGAGGTCGGCTGGCGACAGGCGATCGCGGTAATGCTTCTCGATCCATGTCACTAGACGCGCATATAACTGCTCGGTCATCACGACGCCTTGATGCATCGCGCTTGCCTCGGCGTCGGTCAATGCGACGCGCAGCCGCAGACAGGCCGGACCACCGCCGTTGCGCATGCTCTGACGCAGGTCGAAGCAGACCAATTCATCGATCGGACCGCCGCTTGCGGTCAGGTTTTGCAGGTGGCGCGCCACTGCCTGGTTTTCCTGACACTCCTGGGGTACCACCAAGGCCATCCTGCCGTCCGGCTTGGTCAGCAACTGACTATTGAACAGGTAACTGGACACTGCATCGGCGACCGACACGTCGGCCGCATCGACGCGCACCGGCTGCAACTCGGCGCCGACATCGCGCATCGCTTGGCGCAGCGATGCCAGGGCTGCTGCTTCATCGAGAAATGCCTGCTGGTGATAGAACAGCACATTGCCGTTACCGACCGAAATCACGTCGTTATGGAAGACGCCCTGGTCGATCACATCGGGATCTTGCGATATGAATATCGTGCGTTTGTCGCTCAAGCCATGCAGGCGTGCTACCGCCTGGCTGGCTTCCAGCGTTTGACGGGCTGGAAAACGTTTTGGCGCAGGCGCATTCGGATCGAACTCGACGCGGCCGTAGACAAACATCTCGATACCGGCGGCGCCGTGGCTCGCACATAATCTGGCGTGGTTGGCTGCGCCCTCGTCGCCGAATGCCGGTGTGGGTGGCAGCGCATCGTGTACCGCAAAGTGCTTGGCATCGTGGAAGATCGCGCGCAAGGTGCGAGTGGTCTGCGTGTGCTCATACGAACGGTGCAACTTGCTGTTCAGGTTGGCAGTGGTGAAATGCGTGCGGCTGTCCGCGGTATCGGCCGACGGACTGACGGTCGCCGCGTTCGCGGTCCACATCGGCGACGCCGAATAAGCGCATGCGAGAATCGCCGGCGCCTCCTTGAATGCACGGGCGATCACATCCGCGTCGCTGCCGCTAAAACCGATGCTGCGCAACAGCCTGAGATTCGGCCGGACCTGGGGCGGCAGTAATCCCTGCGCAAAACCACGCGCAGCCAGCGCACGCATCTTGGCCAGGCCCTGCAGTGCCGCCTCCTTCGGATTGGACATGCTCTTGACGTTGTTGGACGATGCGACATTGCCGAATGACAGACCGGCATAGTTGTGCGACGGGCCGACCAATCCGTCGAAATTGAATTCGCGTGCGATGCTCATGATGTGTCTTCCTTGATGGCGGTCTAGAACTGGAGACCGGGCGAAAGCTGTTTTGGCATTTCCAGCACGCTGTTCTCAATCGACGCCACCGGATACGCGCAGTAGTCTGCCGCGTAGTATGCGCTCGGGCGATGATTGCCGGATTTTCCGACGCCGCCGAAAGGCGCGGTGCTGGCGGCGCCCGTGGTCGGGCGATTCCAGTTGACGACACCGGCGCGCGCATGAATCAAAAACTTCTTCCACAACGCTTCATCGTCACTCAACAACCCGGCCGCCAATCCATACTCTGTCGCATTCACCGCCGCCAGTGCCGCATCGAAATCCTTCACGCGTATCACTTGCAGCAATGGACCGAACCATTCTTCATCCGGAACATTTTTTGCGCCAGTCACATCGACGATGCCTGCGGACAGGAAGCCGGTGTTTTCAGCGAGGTGACGCATCGTCAGCAATGCCTTGCCACCGCGCGTGATCAAATCGGATTGCGCCTGCACCAGGCGCTTT
The DNA here is from genome assembly GCA_966250375.1 of uncultured Oxalobacteraceae bacterium. Classification (GTDB taxonomy): domain Bacteria; phylum Pseudomonadota; class Gammaproteobacteria; order Burkholderiales; family Burkholderiaceae_D; genus CAMLDH01. The sequence continues at coordinate 82,732 of CBINHE010000002.1, read as the reverse complement.
GCAATCGGCGCGGATACGACCGGCCCCATGAAAGGCGCAGGCGACTGGTCGAATGTGCCAACGCTGATTTTTCCTGCCACCTCCACCAGTCGATTGATCAATGCTTGTCCCTTGGCAGAGTCCTCAACGATCAAACGACGCGCGCAAGTGCAGCGTTGGCCGGCACTAACAAACGCCGAAAAAATCGCGTGGTGCACAGCGGCGTCGAGATTGCCGACATCCCACGCAACCAGTCCATTATTCCCGCCCATTTCAAGCGTCAGCATCTTGCCCGGCTGCCCTGCGAACTGGCGATGCAGTATTGCGCCAGTCTGATAGCTTCCGGTAAATAAAATCCCATCCAGTGTTGGATGCTGCGCCAGTGCCGCACCGGTGTCGCGCGCGCCGTTCACCAGGTTCAATACGCCATGCGGCAAGCCCGCTTGAGCCCATAATTCAACGGTCTTGATCGCGGTTTTCGGCGCATACTCGCTGGGCTTGAACACCAGCGTATTACCGGCGATCAGTGCCGGAATGATATGCCCGTTCGGCAAATGGCCGGGGAAATTGTAGGGGCCGAATACACCGAACACACCATGCGGACGATGCCGCAATACGGCGTCGCCATCAGCGATTTTCGATGCTGACTCGCCGGTACGGGCGCGATACGATTGCACCGAAATATCGACCTTGTTCGCCATCGAAGTCACTTCGGTGCGCGCTTCCCACAGCGGCTTGCCGACTTCCATCGAGATCATGTGCGCCAGATCTTCACCATGCGCTTTCACCAAATCGCGAAAGCGCGCACATACCGCAATCCGGTCATCCAGCGCGGTGCCTGCCCATGCGGAAAAATTCGCGCGGGCGGCCTTGCAGGCGGCATCGATATCGGCAGCGCTCGCGGCATGACCTGCCCATATTTCGCTGCCGTCGGCTGGGTTGATTGCACGTAATGCCGGACCTTCGCCGACGATCCATCGGCCGTTGATGTAGTGACTATGCATGCGTATTCTTTTTTGGATTCAGGGACATCGTGCGTACCGGATCGCCGACATCGCATGACAGCATTTGTTGGTTCTCGGCCGATAACGCGATGCGGCCCTGTTCTGGATTGGCTTGCGCAACAATGATGCGAAAATCCTTCATCGCCATGCTCGATACCAGCACCGGCTCGCCGGTCGCTTCTTGTTTGGCCATTTCGATGATCGCCAATGTGCTTTCGCGCAGCGCCCGCAATTCGCTCACGCGCGCCTGCAACACCGGCCCCGCGTCGAAAATATCGACATAGCCTTCGTAATGCATGCCCTCTTGTTCCAGCAAGCGGCGCGCCGGCGCAGTCGCGACATGCACTTGGCCGATCACTTCTTGCGCTTCGGCAGGCAGACAGGCAACGTATAACGGATAGCGCGGCATCAACTCGGCGATGAAGGATTTTTTGCCGAGGCCGCTGATGTCGTCGGCACGCTTGAAATCCATCTTGAAAAAATGCCGGCCGAGACTTTCCCAGAACGGCGAACTGCCGTCCGCATGCTGGAAACCGCGCATCTCTGCAATTAATTTTTCCGGGAACAAATGCGGGAATTGCGCGATGAACAGGAAGCGGCTTTTCGACAACAGCTTGCCGTTGTAGCCGCTGCGATAATCGGGATGCAGAAACAGCGAACACAGTTCAGCGCAACCGGTCAGATCATTCGACAGATAGAGCGTTTCCATGCGCGAAAACACCTTGAGTTCGCTGCTGGAATGCACCAGGGTGCCGATGCGGTAGTTATAGAACGGCTCTTCCAGTCCCACCGCGCTCTTGATCGCGCACACGCCGACCAGACGCTGGGCCGCAACATCCTCCATCACGAACAGATAGTCGCGCTGCTGGGGTGCGCTTTTTTCAGCGAAGGAAGCGCATGCGGCTTCGACCCGCCGGCCCAACATGTCAAGGTCGGGCTTGAGCGTGGTCATGCCATCCCCGACTTGACCGGCAAGCGACATCAGTCCGTCCAGATCCTGCTCTTTAACAGCGCGTACAACTAACATTGAGGCCTCACAATCTCACGCACAATACGGCATCACTGCTCACCACAAAAAGGTGCATTTCTCATTTCGCCTGCGACAAAAACGCATCCAGCGCACATCGCAGCAGACGATTCGATTCTTCGATTTGCGCATCCGATATCACCAGCGCCGGCAAAAAGCGGACCACGTCCATCCCGGCGATCAATATCATCAAGCCTTGCGTTTCGGCAGCCTGGGTAATGCCCTTGGCACGGCCGCGATAGCCTTCTGCCAGCACCATACCCAGCATCAAACCTCTGCCGCGTACTTCGGAAAATACTTGCGGATAATCGCGGATGATCGACTGCAAGGCGTGGGTCAATGCTTCCGATGCTTGTCTGACGCGCGCCAGGAATGCCGAGGTGTTGATGGTTTCCAGCACTTTCAGTGCGATCGATGCCGCCAGTGGATTGCCGCCGTAAGTCGTACCGTGCGCACCGACCGAGAATGCGCTGGCGACCGCATTGGTCGTCAGCATTGCGCCAACCGGATAACCATTGCCCAATGCTTTTGCAGAAGTCAGGATATCCGGTGTCACGCCGTAGCCCATATACGCAAACAATTCGCCAGTGCGTCCCATCCCGCATTGCACTTCATCAAAAATCAGCAAGGTGCCGGTGGCGTCACACAACTCGCGCAGCGCCCTCAAATATTCCGGACTGGCCGGCAATACGCCGCCTTCGCCCTGCACCGGCTCGACCACCACTGCGCACGCGTCATCGCTGATCGCAGCGCGGGCCGCTGCAATATCGTTGAATGGAATATGGTCGATTTGCGGCGGCAAGGGCTCGAAACCCTCCGTGTATTTCGGCTGACCGCCGACCGACACGGTAAACAGTGTGCGGCCATGGAAGGAATTGGTGCACGAAATGATGCGTGACTTGGCCGGGCCGAACTTGCCATGCGCGTACTTGCGTGCCAGCTTGAATGCCGCTTCATTTGCTTCAGCGCCGGAATTGCAAAAAAATGCGCGATCGGCGAACGTGGCCTCGGTCAATGCACGCGCCAAACGCAACACCGGTTCATTGGTGTAGCCGTTGCCGACATGCCACAGCGTTTCCGCTTGGGTATGCAGTACCGCGACGACTGCCGGGTTGGCATGGCCCAGACTGGTCACGCCGATGCCGGCGGTCAGATCCAGGTAACGCTTGTCGTCCCGATCCCAGACTTCCAGGCCCAAACCTCGCACCGGCACCAGATTGCTCGGCGCATAGGTCTGCACGACCACTTCATCAAAGGTTTTGCGGGTGACCGGACCAGCCGACGTTAGTGAATCCATGTTAATCCCCTCAAGCGCGCACATTTCGTGTCCCATTTAAAAGATATGGTTAGATTATAGGGAGAAGGCCGCCCAAATTCTTTTGAAAGTGCGGCAGAAAATGTCATGAAATCGCGTCTGGCTCTTCTTGTCTGAAGAAACAACATTGCAGCACTGCCAATGTCCTCTCCACAAATCCAACGATTGAAGGAATTGGCGACCGAGTGGTTCACTAAACAACGTTAGCATCGCTTGATCTTGCCTTTTTGAAATGGTTGCTACGATCAACCATTCATGCTTTCGCCCCCCACTATTTCAATCTCTTGCCAGCCTGCTGAGTGGCGAAACAAAAGCTGAGGTTACGCAGACCACAGATGCAACCTCTATATATAGTGGTCAAACGCGGTAAATTGCCACAATCTTTAGTGCCTCTGCGAATATATTTTTGCTGATTCAGCGCACGCTATCCGATATGGACGGTGAAGCAACTTGAATGTTGTTACATACAATCCGCGGAGCATCCGGCGTCAAAAATGAATGATGAAGTGCTGTAACACCTTAACCATAAAGAATTGCAAGCGTCTACCTATCAGCTTTGACAGCAGCCAAGATATTAACAATTGGCATATAGTTATTACAAAAATAATTAGAGGAAACAATAATGCCAGCAAACAAGGCAATTACTGCGCAACTTCAAGCTGCACTTTGGGAGTGCTGCCCACCTGATTATGTAAGATATATAGATCGCACCTCGCTACTGCACAATACTGCACTAGAGCTGATTGAAGATGCCGATGCTTTCGCCCACAAAGATCCGGCCGCTGGCGGCGATCCTTTGCGCATCATCCAGACATATACCTCATTCAAGGCGGTTTTGCATTACCGCCTTGCGCACAAATTGGATCACCATTTTGCCGAGGATAAATCCCAATATCGGGACTTACCACTGTACGCATCACTCATTTCCAGCCGAGGCAAGTTGCTTTCAGGTGCTGATCTGCATCATCGTTGCCAGATTGGCAAAAGATTCATCCTCGATCACGGCGTTGGGACAGTGTTTGGAGAAACTGCTCAAGTTGGCGATGACTGCTATATTCTTGGCGGCGTAACGTTGGGTTCTTACGGAATTTCCAACAATCCGCAAGGTAAACGCCATCCAACCATTGGGGACCGTGTGCAAATTGGTGCCTTTGCCAAGGTATTTGGTCCAGTTACGATTGGCGACGATGTCATCGTCGGGCCACAATGCACCATCACAAAAGATATTTTGCCGTTTAGTACGGTTGCAGTGCGCACCAGCATACAAGTCACTAACTTGCGCCCCCATCCTGCGGTGGCCTCCTCACCTATGAAATCCTCAGTAATGAAACTTGATCGTCGAACTTGTAAGCTCTATTCCGAAGATTTCTATCTTAGTCAGGCTGAAGCAAAGATCGTCAAAGTCGGACCGGACTATATCGAGCTTGATGCAACGGTCGCTTATCCGGAAGGTGGCGGCCAGGAAGCGGACCATGGCGTCATTTCTTTGCTCGATGGCCGCAATATGCGATTTATTGGGGCGAAAAAATTATATGGCCACCTCACAAGCTTGCCGGATTTTCCCGGTGTGCAGGTCGAAGGCGTGATTTGGCACCTGATCCACCCGGAGGATCAAACTATGCTGGCCGAACTGGAAATTGGCGCCAAAGTGACGGTGAGTATAGACATTGAAAGGCGCGCGCGTCTGTCGCTAAGTCATACCGCCTCTCATTTGCTATATCTGGGAATTGGAATGCATCGTCCAGATGCGATTAAATCCACTCTCGGTTGCCATATCAAAAGTGACGGCGCGCGCTTTGATTTTGGTGTTACAGAGCGGATTACCGGCGAACAGATCAGCCACATTGAAGCCAGTGCCAACGAGTTTGTCGCACGAGATGCGAAAATCACTATCAGCGCGCATTCGACCGTGCCCGATGCCAGAATGTGGCATTGCGAGCACCACGTCATCCCCTGCGGCGGAACTCACCTACACTCATCTGCACCAGTTGGCATGCTGCAGGTGCGCCGCAAAAGCCTGGGTACAGGCAAAGAACGCTTATCGTGCGACTTCCCAGCAGCCGTCTTCGACATCGCCAAGTATCACAAATAATCCGATTTTCCATGCTGCACCAGCTACACAGTGCAGCTAGATACCCTATATGACAACAACGCCATCCTCAACTTCAAGTCGCCTGCCTTGGCCAACCTATTTACTGACGCTGGCCCAGGCGCTTAACCTGACTGCAGCCGTTATCTCGGTCACCATTGCCGCTCTGGTCGGAACCAAACTGGCAGCCACCCCGGCCTTGGGGACGATACCGTATGGTATTCAATTTGCTGCAGTCATGCTGTTTACTTACCCGGCATCCATGCTGATGCGACGCCATGGACGGCGCACCATATTTTCTATAGGTGCGATATTTTTAATCATTGCCGGCGTGATTGGCTATATCGCTGTTAGCAAGGAGAGCTTTTTCCTGCTGATTGCAGCGCATGCGTTGTTAGGTATCTATATTGCCTGTGCGAACTTTTATCGATTTGCCGCAGTTGATAATCTGCCGTCCGGGGCCAAGCCACGCGCCATCTCATTGGTTGTGGCGGGTGGCGTACTGGCGGCGATCATGGGACCAGCCATTGCCAGTTCGCTGCGTAATGTCGTCGGGTATGCCGATTTTTCCCTATGCTATGCGGCATTTTCTGCCTTGGGTTTATTGACTTTGCTACTCATGGCAATCTGGACCCCTCTTGAAACTACCCAAATGCCTGAATCGAGCGTGAATCCAGTTCCGGCAGTGAAATCCAAGCACTGGCGCATCGCCATCATCGCGGCGATTTTCTCCTCGGCTGGCGGCTATTTCATGATGAATTTGCTGATGGTGCAAGCCTCGCTAGTCATGAAAGGCATCTGTTCTTTCGATGCCTCTTCGCGCGCCATTCAAGTACATGTGCTGGCAATGTTTGCGCCTTCATTTTTTACCGGCTCGCTAATCGCCATCATCGGCCTGCGACAAGCCCTGATCCTCGGATTCCTGTTATTAATCAGCGCAGCGGGATTGGGCATGATGGACATTCGTTATGACGTCGTCTTTCTCGGGCTGATCCTGCTCGGATTGGGCTGGAACCTGGTTTATGTGAGCGGCGGCACATTGCTGACGCAGAATGTCAGCGATCAAGAGCGCCATCGCTGGCAGGGAATTAACGATACCTTAATCGCCGGATGTGCCACGCTGGGGGCATTCCTTCCAGCCCCGCTGCTTGCCAGTCTCGACTGGAATGGGACCAATATGATGGTATTGCCACTATGTTTCGCAGGAATATTTTTATGCTGGAAAGCCCTACCAGGAGTGAATAATCATGTTGAGCCAAATTTCCCCGTTCGTGCGCCCAAGTAATTCAGGTCGGGCGCACTTGCCTATCGCAGAAAATCCAACTCCCATCCAAGAAGTTGAACCGGGACTGTTGGCAAAATTTGAATGCAATAATCCCGGCGGCAGTCACAAAGTGCGCGCCGCCCGATACATCGTGCAAGCGGCACTTCAATCCGGCAACATTGTGCCAGGCCAAACGACCGTAATCGAAAAAACCGGTGGCAACTTTGGCTTTGGGCTGACTATTGCCTGCTCTGAAATCGGTGTACCAGTTGAACTTGCTGTAGGACTTGGCTTTAGCTCGGTAAAACGGCGCTGCCTGGAATTATTTGGTGCCAAGCTCGTTGGTGTCGAGATGCTGAATGCAGGATCGACACCACGAGAAGTCGTCGAATGGCACTTGGCCCATGCGGACGCCTTGGGGAAAAAATATTTTTATACCGATCAGTTTTCCAATCGCGGCAGCTTGGAAGCGCACGAACAGGAAACTGGCCCGGAAATAGTGTCTCAACTCCAGGCTTGGCCGGATGTTGAGTCCATTATTCTGGTTGCCTGTGCCGGAACTGGCGCCAGCCTGACCGGCATTGCACGCAGCCTGCAATCTGCTGGTTACGCGACTGACGTCATTTTAGTGGAACCTGCAGGTTGTGATAGCCGGGCCGGCGTGTTTGTTGATCATCACCTGGAGGGAATGGCGGTTGGCGTTACGCCACCGCTGCTCGACTGGTCGCTGGTGACGGAAATCATCCGCGTTGATCATGCGGCAATGATTGCCACCCAAAACAGCTTTGCTGGCACCCATGGCCACTATGTCGGCAATACTTCGGCAGCTTGTCTTGCTGTGGCACGGGAAATTGCAGGGCGCGCTACTGCCAAGCGCAAAATTTTAACGATGATGTACGATCACGGCTTGTGGTATTTCAAGCAGTAAATCATGCTTGCAGCATTCCGGGACCAAGTTCAAAGGATTGGCATTTCAACGGCATTGTTGCAAAGCTACGCCGAAGCCGGAATTCCTCGATCCAGCGAATATTGACTCCAGACTGAACGGGGCTGTTCGAAGTTTGGCAGTGATTGCACAAACAAACATTTGCGCAACGCGGCACGCATCTATACGATTGGATTGCTGTGCATGATCAGATATTGAAGCTGATCCCCTGTGCCAGCGGCAAGGAATTGCTGTAATTCACGGTATTGGTCGCACGCCGCATATAAGCCTTCCACGCGTCGGAACCCGACTCGCGCCCACCGCCGGTTTCCTTCTCGCCGCCAAACGCGCCGCCAATCTCGGCGCCGCTCGGTCCGATATTGACGTTGGCAATCCCGCAATCGCTACCGCCAGCCGACATGAACGTCTCCGCCTCGCGTAGATCGGTGGTAAAGATGCTCGACGACAGACCTTGCGGCACCGCGTTGTTCCACGCGATCGCCTGATCCAGCGTCTGATAGCGCACGATGTAGAGAACCGGCGCAAAGGTCTCGTGATGCATGATCGCCGACTGCGCCGGCATTTCGACCAGGGCCGGATGCGCATAATAGCCATCATCACAGCCAGCGACATGGGCACGCTCGCCGCCGAATACCTGCCCGCCTTCCGCCTGCGCCATCTCCAGCGCCTTCTTCATCGCGTCAAATGCAGCATGATCGATCAACGGCCCCACCAGGGTTCCCTTTTCAAGCGGACTGCCGATCGGCAAAGTGCCGTAGATTTTTTTCAGGCGCGGCACCAGCGTGTCGTACACGCTATCGTGCACAAACAGGCGGCGCAATGTCGTGCAGCGCTGCCCTGCCGTGCCGACCGCAGAGAACACAATCCCGCGCACGGCCATTTCGAGATCCGCGCTTGGCGCCACGACCATCGCGTTATTGCCGCCCAATTCGAGCAGCGAGCGTGCCAGGCGATGCGCGCAACGTTCTGCAACGGTCCGTCCCATGCGAGTGCTGCCGGTGGCGCTGACTAAGGGGACTCGCACATCGTCCACCAGCAACGCGCCGCAGTCGCGATCGCCGATCACTAACTGCGCCAATCCATGCGGCGCATCGCTGCCGAAGCGTGCCACCGCTTTGGCAAACAGCGCATGCACGGCAATCGCCGTCAACGGCGTTTTTTCGGATGGCTTCCACACCACGCTATTGCCGCATACGAATGCCAGCGCCGCATTCCACGACCACACCGCAACCGGGAAATTGAATGCGGAGATCACGCCGATCACGCCGAGCGGATGCCACGTTTCCATCATGCGATGACCGGGGCGCTCGGACGCAATCGTCAAGCCGTAGAGTTGGCGCGACAGGCCGACCGCGAAATCGCAGATGTCGATCATTTCCTGCACTTCGCCCAAGCCTTCTTGCAGAATTTTGCCGACTTCGATGGTCACCAGCTTGCCCAACGCTTCCTTATGGGTGCGCAATTCTTCGCCGAACAAACGGACCAGTTCGCCGCGGCGCGGCGCCGGCACGTTGCGCCACTGTTCAAAAGCGGCTTGCGCTGCACCGATTTTGACGGTCACTTCATCCGGGCTGTCGGCACACAGACCGGCCACTGTCTTGCCGTCGATCGGCGACCTGGCCGTCAAGTCTTGCCCTTGGTATTGCGCCAGATCGACACCTAGCTCGGCCAGTAAATTGTGAATGGGTTGCATCAAAAATCTCCTCAATCAAGCAGCGTAATAGCGGCCGAACCGGTTAGCCAGGAAGTCTGCCAGTTTGGCTTGCTCCTGGCGCACCAGACCGGTGTTCGGCAGCGTGCCCTGCACTACCAGATCCACCATGGTGCAGATGCCGGATGCGGTCGTCAACTGGATTGCCGATAACAATTGACCATTGACATTTTGGCTGTAGATTTTTTTCGCGTAGGTTTCCTGTTCCAGCCGGCCGTCACGCGTGCCGCACACGCTGACGAACACCAGCACGACGTCCTGCTTGGTGATGGGGATCGACGCTTCCATCACTTCTTTCAGGATGTGGCGGCGATCGAGTTGACCGAGCTGCAGATCGCGCACCAGCATCTTGATGATGTCGCGGTGTCCCGGGTAGCGCACGGTCTTGTAATTCAGATTCTGTACTTTGCCTGCCAAGCTTTCGCACAAGGTGCCAAGACCGCCCGACGTGTTGAATGCTTCGTAATCGATGCCATCCAATGAAAAATGCTCGATTTCTTCCAGCGCCGATGTCTCGCGCAACTGACCGTCGACAATCGCCTCGCATGTATTGCAGTATTCGTTGATCAGGCCATCGGTACTCCAGGTCAGGTTGTATTTCAACGCATTGTTCGGATAGGTCGGCAATGCGCCAACGCGCATGCTGACGTCGCGGAGTTGGTCAAAGCGGCTCGCCACATCGTTGGCGACGATCGAAATGAAGCCCGGCGCCAAACCGCATTGCGGCACGAATGCAGTCTCGGCATTGACGGCCAATTGCTTGACCACGCGGGTGCTCTCGACATCTTCAGTCAGGTCGAAATAATGCGACTTGGCCTTCTTCGCGGCGGCAGCGATCACCGGCGTCAGGAAATAAGGACAAGCGGACAGCGTCACGTCGTGACCGCTGATCAATTCAGCGACGGTATCAGGGTTGGTCAGGTCAGCCAGTACCGTTTTGACGTTCGGCAAAGCGGCTTGGTCGACATACTGCAAACGCTTCGAATCGCGATCCGCTACCATCAATTGATAATCGCCGGTATGGGACAGCAGATTCAGGATTGCGTCGCCGATTTTGCCGGCGCCTAACAGGATCAGTTTCGTTGTCATTTTCTCTCTCCCGTCGTTATTGGTGGATAGCGGCACCCATTGCCGGCTCGGTTGTATCGAAGCAGGTGCGGGTATAAGAGGAGTGTAGAGTCAATGTGTGTCAGATAATAGGTAGGAAAACGTCGTCACAATGCATTAACATGATACAAATTGACCAAACAAAAATACAAAACAAATGAGCGCAAAACTGGATGAGATCGACAATAAGATCCTGGCTTTACTGATGGACGATGCACGCATGCCGCTGACCACGATTGCCAAACGGGTGTCGATTGCACGCACCACCGCGATCGCGCGGATCAATGGTCTGGAAAAAAAGGGGATTATCGCGGGCTATGGATTACGCTTGAATCAGGAGTTGTATCAGCCTGCGGTGCGCGCCTACGTCGGTATTTCGATCGATCCTCGCAGCTCTGCCGGCTTTGTCAAAGTGCTGCAAACGATGCCGGAAGTCGAAACCCTGTGCGCGGTCAGCGGCACCATCGACTATATGTTGACCTTGCGCTGTCACTCGACCGGTGACCTTGATCGCCTGCTGGACCAGATCGGCGCCATTGAAGGTGTGCGCCAAACCGCGACCTCGATCATTTTGACCAAGCGGATTGATCGGAGCCCGATTGAATACACACGCGCGTCTTCTTGAAAGACGCAGCTCACGCCGGCCACAGCGGCGGCTCATCCATCAACGCGACCTGTTCGCGCAATTCCAGAATGCGGTCCTGCCAGTAACGCTGGGTGTTAAACCACGGGAAGGCGACCGGAAATGCCGGATCGTCCCAACGCCGCGCCAGCCACGCCGAATAATGAATCAGGCGCAAGGTGCGCAGCGCTTCAATCAGATACAACTCGCGCGGATTGAAATCGAAAAAATCCTCATACCCTGCCAGTAAATCGGACAACTGACGCACCATGTCGGCCCGCTCGCCCGACAGCAGCATCCATAAATCCTGCACCGCAGGACCCATGCGGCTATCGTCGAAATCGACAAAGTGGGGACCGGCATCGGTCCACAGCACATTGCCGCAATGGCAGTCGCCGTGCAAACGTAGCTGTTGCACCGATCCGGCGCGCTCGAAACAATGGCGCACGCCATCCAGCGCCTGTGTCACCACGCTGCGATAGGCATCGTCAAGATCGGCTGGAATGAAATCATTTGCCAACAGATAATCGCGCGGCTCTTCGCCAAAATTTACGCTATCGAACGTGGGACGCTCGCTGAATGTTTTCAGTACACCAATCGCATGGATCCGCCCAAGAAAGCGCCCCATCCATTCCAGTGTTGCAGGGTCTTCCAATTCAGGTGCACGACCGCCGTGCCTTGAAAACACGGAAAAATGAAAACCCTTGAATTGGTGCAGCGTCTTGCCGCCATCCAGCTCCAGCGCTGGCACTACCGGAATCTCGTGCGCGACCAGTTCGGCTACAAAGGCATGTTCTTCAAGAATCGCGGCATCGCTCCAGCGCGCCGGGCGGTAGAACTTCGCCACCAACGGCGGCCCCTCCTCCATGCCGATTTGATAAACGCGGTTTTCATAGCTGTTTAACGCCAGCAGGCGGCCGTCGCCATGCAAGCCGGCGCTGTCAAGCGCGTCAAGCACAATATCGGGAGTCAGCGTGGAAAAGGAAGGCGGCGTGTATGTGTCCATACCCGCCATTGTACGAGCCAAACATGAATATCTGACAAATCGATCTAAACATACCTTCAATTGACGAAGTGGCGGTTACAGGAAACATCACGCGGACCGTTTTCATTAACGCAGATGGCACGGTAGCGGACGTGATTTCGTCGATAGAGACAGAAAACGCCCGTGAGTTCGCCGATCGTGTTGCAGCACGTTTTAAAGGCGCACGTTTTTCCCCCGGCGAAATCAACCGCAAAGCGGTGAAATCGAAATTGCACATCACCGTCGTCGGCGAGGAATTGGATACTCCCGGAAAACGATAAGCACATCCTGCAAATGTAACGCGTTAAACTATCGGTCCGATCATTGAATGCTTTTTGCGCAAATCCCGATGCAACTCGACCACCCCCTCTCCGACAAAGAATTCAAGGAACTCGACCAGTTCCTGCTCTCCGACCGCTGCGCCGAAGACGGCATGACCATGGACGCCTTGCACGGCTATCTGACCGCGCTTGCGATCGGCCCGCAGGAAGTAGTACTGACCGAATGGCTGCCGCGCGTATGGGGCGCTGACGCCGAACAGGCGCCGAAATTCAAGAACGACAAGGAATACGAGCGCATCGTCGGCCTGATTGCACGCTTCATGAATGAAATCGCGATCACGTTTGAAGTCGCGCCAAAAGAATACGAACCGCTGTTTTGCGAACACGAATGGGAAGGCCGTCCATTGCTGGATGGCGAAGCCTGGGCCTGGGGTTTCTGGGAAGGCATCAATCTGCGCGCAAACGCATGGGCGCCGATCTGGTCATCCAATCTGGCGCCAATCATGCGGCCGATCTATCTGCTCGGCGCGGAAGAAGTCGAAGAAAGCGAGATGCACCTGGTCGACGATCCGGTCAAGCGCCACAAGCTCGCGGTCGAAATGGAGGCGGCGATTCCGGAAGTTTATAAATTCTGGTTGCCGCACCGCAAATCGGCGGTGGTGCAGGTGCAACGCGACACGCCCAAAGTCGGACGCAATGATGATTGCCCTTGTGGCAGCGGCAAGAAATTCAAAAAATGCTGCGGCGCCGATAATACGTAGAGAATGAATTTGTAGAGTGGGCCTTGCCCGTGATTGCGTTACAAGTGGTGCTTATCGCGGGCAAGACCCACTCCTACAGGAACGCAATTCGGGCCGGATCGACAAATTCAAAGCTTGATGAAATGCTCGCGGTAATACTTCAGCTCGTCGATCGATTCGATAATATCCGCCAGCGCCGTGTGCTTTTGATGTTTTTTGAAGCCGCTGGCCAATTCCGGCTTCCAGCGCTTGCATAACTCTTTCAGCGTGGATACGTCGAGATTGCGATAGTGGAAAAACGCTTCCAGCTTCGGCATGCCGCGCGCCATGAAACGGCGGTCTTGGCAAATTGTATTGCCGCACATCGGCGATTTGCCGGCCGGCACGAAATGTTTCAGAAAATCGATCAGCGTCTTTTCGGCATCGGCTTCGGTAACCGTCGAGGCTTTCACACGTTCGATCAAGCCGGATCGACCATGCGTGCCCTTATTCCACGCATCCATGCCATCCAGCATCGCATCCGACTGGTGAATTGCGAACACTGGGCCTTCGGCAAGCGTATTCAGATTGGCATCGGTGACCACGACCGCGACCTCGATAATGCGGTCGTTGTCCGGGTCCAGACCGGTCATTTCCATGTCGACCCACACCAGATTGAACTCGTTCGGGCGGGCGGGTATGGTTGGTGCTGTGTTAGCGTCCGTAGCTTGTGACATAATTTGTATTCCTAGGTAATTCGCCATTTTCGCACAGGCAAAGAATGTATTCACTCGCGTTTTCAGTTTTGTTTGTCAGCTTTCTTCTCATTACCTTGGCTGTTCGCTTCTGGTTGAGTTCACGTCATATCCGCCATATTCTCGCCCATCGCAGCGCAGTTCCGCCGCAATTCGCCGAAAAAATCCCGCTCGCCGCGCATCAAAAAGCGGCCGATTACACCATCGCGAAAACCAAGATGGGCTTGCTGATGATGCTGATCAGCACCGCAGTCCTGATCGGTTTCACGCTGTTGGGCGGATTGCAATGGCTATCGGTCGCGATGCTCAAACTCACCGGCCCCGGCATGACGTATCAAATCGGCCTGCTGGTCGCATTCGTGACTATTTCCGGAGTGATCGACTTGCCTTTTGAATACTACAAACAATTTGTGCTGGAAGCCAAATTCGGTTTCAACAAAATGACATTGGGTCTGTTCATTGCCGACATGGTAAAAGGCGTACTGTTGGGCGCCGCGATCGGTTTGCCGCTGATATGGGTGATGTTGACCTTGATGGAAAAGGCCGGCGATTTATGGTGGTTCTACGCATGGATCGTGTGGAGCGGCTTCCAGTTGCTGATGCTGGTGCTCTACCCTACCGTGATCGCGCCGCTGTTCAACAAGTTCACGCCATTGGCAGATGATAGCCTGCGCACACGCATCGAGAACCTGATGAAGCGCGTTGGTTTTGCCTCCAGCGGCTTGTTCGTGATGGATGGGTCCAAACGCAGTGCGCATGGCAATGCGTATTTTTCCGGCTTCGGCGCGGCCAAGCGCATTGTGTTTTTCGACACGCTGCTGTCACGCCTCGCGCCGCAGGAAATCGAAGCGGTGCTGGCGCATGAACTCGGCCATTTCAAACTGAAACACATTGTCAAACGCATTGCCGTGATGTTCGCCGTGTCGCTCGGGTTTCTTGCGTTATTGGGTTATCTGAAGACGCAAGCCTGGTTCTATACGGGACTGGGCGTCAATCCGATGCTGGGCGCGAGCAACGATGCGATGGCACTGATTCTGTTCATGCTGGTGCTGCCGGTATTTACCTTCCTGTTTTCGCCGCTGAACTCGATTACGTCGCGCAAGCATGAATTCGAAGCCGATGCATTCGCCGCTCAATACACCAATGCGCAGGATCTGGTTGCTGCATTGGTAAAACTGTATGAGGATAATGCATCCACGCTCACGCCTGATCCGCTGCATTCGGCTTTCTATGATTCGCACCCGCCTGCAACAGTCCGAATCAACAAACTGCTCGCCAGTTAAAAACAAGGTAATCCCCATGATAAAAGCTGCCGACCTGCTCGAAAAAAAATGCCATCACCTGGACACAGGTTTGACAGACACGGAAATCAAAGACTACCTGTCTGCGGTAGAAGGCTGGGCCCTGCAAGGAGGCAAGATCGTCAAAACCTTCGGATTCAAGAATTACTATGAAACCCTGGCCTTCATCAATGCGATTGCTTACGTGATCCATGCGGAAGACCATCATCCGGAACTGGTGGTGGCCTACAACCGGTGCATCATTAAATTCGATACCCATTCGGTCAATGACGGACGCGGCGGCATTTCGGAAAACGACTTCATTTGCGCTGCCAAGGTGGACGCGATTTTTCAACAATCGTTCGCTTGATTGATGGAGAATCTTACCGGCACCATCATCGCCGCGCATGGCCGGCACTACCTTGCGCAGACCGATACCGCGCGCCTGCAATGCGTCACCCGCGGCAAGAAAAGCGATGTGACGGTCGGCGACATCGTCAATCTCAAATTGACCTCACCGAATCAGGGTGTCATCGAATCGATCACTGATCGCAAGACATTGCTGTACCGCTCCGATCAATACAAGTCGAAGCTATTGGCCGCCAACGTCACGCAACTATTCATCGTGGTTGCAACCGAACCGAGCTTTTCCGACGACCTGGTGTCGCGCTCACTGGTTGCAGCGGACGCGGCCGGCATCACTGCCCACATCGTGCTCAACAAAATCGATGTCACCGCATCCTTGCCCAGGACACGCGAGCGCCTGGCCTTGTATGCAAGACTCGGTTATCCGGTGCATGAAGTATCCGCCCGCACTGCAGCGGAAGCGACGTGCGCTGCGCTGATGCCTTTAATGCGAGGAGAATCATCGATCCTGATCGGCCAATCCGGCATGGGGAAATCGTCGCTGATTAATCTGCTGGTGCCGGATGCCGACATTGCGACGCGCGAAATTTCCGCTGCACTCGACACCGGCAAGCACACCACCACCTTTACCCGGCTGTATGCAGTCGACAAAGAGACGGCGATCATCGATTCGCCCGGCTTTCAGGAATTCGGCCTGTATCATCTCTCTGAAGGAATGCTAGAGCGTGCATTTCCCGAATTTGCACCGCATCTGGGGCACTGCAAATTTTATAATTGCCACCACCTGAACGAACCCTCTTGCGCCATCCTCTCGGCAGTTGAATCGGAGCAGATCGCCGTGATGCGGCATGCGCTGTATCAGCAACTAGTGCATGAAGCGTCGCAAAAATTGTATTGAATACCCTTTACGAACCTAGAGCGGTTTTCGTATGAGTGTGCGGGTGCTGCGGGTTGATTTGGGGTCCAGGGCAAGGCGCGAGGAGCGCCGTGTGGCGAGCCACACAAGCGACGAGCAACGCCGCAATGCGCTCCAAAGCGGCCCGCAGCACCCGCACACTCATACGAAAACCGCTCTATTATGTCCCGCCCTCGCGTGCGTTCGCGTTGGCCGCATTATCGCGTTTCGCGTTGTGCCAAATTTGTGATGAAAATGCCGCGCATCTGGCAATTTACCTCTCTCCGCCGAGTTGAAAATCAAATACTCCTCAAGAGCATTTTAAATTTTCACATGACCTCAGAGGGAAAAACAAAGGTTTTTCTATATACTCCACATGAAGATTCTGCCGCCTTCCCCCTTGCACCAGCACTTGTGCGGTGCCTATCGCAATAACCCGAACAGCTACCATCATCCCGCTCCATGAACTTGCTTAAAACGCTCGCAACCATTTCCGGCATGACGATGCTTTCTCGCGTGACCGGAATGGTTCGCGACATACTGATTGCACGCGCATTCGGCGCGACGGCTTACACAGACGCGTATAACATCGCCTTTCGCATTCCTAACCTGCTGCGCCGGTTATTTGCGGAAGGCGCATTTTCACAAGCATTTGTGCCGATTCTGGCCGAATATAAAATCCAGAAAGGGCATGCCGCCACCAAAAATCTGGTAGATCATGTAGCAACGATCCTGGTCTGCGTACTTTTGTTTACCTGCGTTCTTGGCATCATAGCCGCGCCGGTCATTGTCTATTTGATTGCAACCGGACTCCAATCCACGCCCGGCGTATTCGAGGCCTCCGTAGTGATGACTCGGATCATGTTTCCGTATATCGGGTTCATGTCCCTGGTTGCGCTGTCCGGCGGCATTCTGAATACTTGGCGCGAATTCAAGATCCCGGCCTTTACACCCGTCCTGCTGAATTTATCGTCCATCGCAGCGTCTCTTTTTCTGGCGCCGTATTTGAAACAACCGGTATATGCATTGGCAATCGCGGTATTTGTCGGCGGCATCTTGCAGTTGGCCGTTCAAATCCCTGCCCTGATCAAGATCGGCATGTTACCGCGCCTGACTTTCAATCCATTGTTCGCGTTGAATGACCCTGGCGTACGGCGTATATTAAAAAAAATGGGGCCTGCCGTTTTCGCTGTTTCCGCAGCTCAAATCAGCATCATGATCAATACCAATATTGCATCTCGTCTTGAACACGGCAGCGTATCCTGGCTTGGCTATGCAGACCGCTTGATGGAATTCCCGACAGCATTGCTCGGCGTTGCGCTTGGCACCATTTTGCTCCCCAGTCTTTCGAAGGCGAATTCGGACGGCGACAAAACCGAATATTCTGCACTACTCGACTGGGGCCTGCGCTTGACGTTTTTACTGGCGTTGCCGTGTGCGGTGGCGCTTGCGACACTGTCGGAACCGTTGACGACCACGCTCTACTACTATGGTAAATTTGATGCGCAAGCGGTCAATATGACCGGCAAAGCGTTGGTCGCCTACGGTGTCGGGCTGATCGGGTTGATTGTCGTCAAAATTCTCGCCCCCGGTTTTTATGCAAAACAAAACATCAGAACGCCTGTCAAAATTGCGATTAGCGTGTTGATTGCATCACAAATCATGAACTTGATTTTCGTACCTTGGATAGCGCATGCCGGCTTGGCGCTTTCTGTTGGGCTGGGTGCATGTTTGAATGCACTTTTTCTGTATTTCGGCTTGCGGCGAGCCGGGATTTATACTGCACGGCACGGCTGGGGATTGTTTTTCGTCCGCCTCGCGGGGGCATTGTTTCTGATGGGCGGCATGGCATTATGGGCTGCCGGCCACTTCGACTGGATGGCGCTGCATCCGCTCAAACGCATTATCGCGCTGACAATAGTGATCGCAGTCTGCATCGTTACCTATTTTGGCGCATTACTTGCAATGGGATTTCGTGTGCAGGACTTCAAGCGTATTTCGGACTGAATGACGGCCAAGCTATCGGCAACGCCGATAGCAGGCTGTTTTTCCTTTAGTGACATCATGGTTATATGATGAACACGATATGATGATTAATTCCCTTGACTATTTCACTTCGCTGGTGCAACAGGATGATTGCATCCCGTTGTTTGAAGCCGCATTGGCTATTGCGCAAGGTAGCAACCCGCAACTCGACATGGGCGCACCGCAAGCCGAAATCGATATTCTGGCAGCGCGACTGCTGCGCCGCTTGCCATCCGATGCATCATCGATCCAAAAATTGCGGATGCTGAATCATTTCTTTTACCGTGAGCTCGGTTTCGCAGGCAACATCAACGACTACTACACGCCCGACAACAGCTACCTGCATTGCGTAATCAGCACGCGGCGCGGCATCCCCATTTCACTTGCTGTCGTGTACATGGAGCTGGCGGAACAAATAGGCTTGAACATCAAAGGCGTTTCTTTTCCCGGCCACTTTCTGATGAAATTGTCCGTGCAATCCGGCGATATCATTCTGGACCCATTCAATGGCGCGAGTTTGTCGCGTGAGGATCTGGAAGAACGTCTGGGGTCTTTTCTTGAGCAGCAGGAGTACCCGGCGGAAGCAATGCTGGCGGCCTATTTGCAGGAAGCGCAACCGCGTGAAATTCTGGTGCGCATGCTGCGCAACCTGAAAGCGCTGTTCCAGGAACGCCATCAATGGGAGCACTTGCTAAGCGTGCAAGAGCGGATGGTCATTCTGCTGCCGGATGAAATCATCGAGCGACGCGACCGCGGACTGGCGTATGCAAATATGGAATGCCCGCAAGCCGCCTTGCAGGATCTCGAGGATTACCTGTCAGAGCGGCCGTATGCGGCGGATGCGGCGGCGTTGCGCGACAAATTGCCGGAGTTGCGCGATGCAATCAAGCGCTTGAATTAGAGCGGTTTGCGCTCCGATGTAATACCAATCTGCAGCCATAACGTGACAATGAAATCGATGGATTTTTTCGGCTGGCAAGGGTGTAGCAGGGAATTCGGACAGCATACTGTCCGCCTGCGTAACGGTCTGCGCTTGCAAGCGCAGACGCGCCCTGCAAGGGAGAGGACGCGCCATAGCGAGCTATGGCAACGACGAGCAACGCAGCCAGGCGAAAAAAGACGCGATTTAATGTCACGTTATGGCTGCAGATTGGTATAAGGTAGTGCTCTTGCGACGGTATCGGTGCGCGGGGCGCAGCCTACTGTGATTTGCAATCCGCTCTAGAGGTCCGATACCAAGCGTTGTGAAATATCACTCTTTGCTACGCGCTTCGATCGCCTCCCACTTCTCCAGATTTTCCAGCAGCAGCGTATCGATTTCGGCGAAACGCTGATTGAGCTGTTGCAGTGCTCCTGCCTCTTGCTTGTATAAATCAGGATCGGCCAACTTTTCTGAAATAGCTTTCTGTTCTGCCTCCAACTGCGCGATCAAAACCGGCAATGCTTCCAGATCACGCTGCTCTTTGTAGCTGAGTTTCTTTTTCTTGACAGCGACTGTCTGGGGAGCTTCTTTGGCCTCGATTTTCACATCGATCCTGGCGGCACCCTTTGCCGCCCCTGACGACGCGCTTGTCGGACGAACCCGCTCCCAATCACTGTAGCCGCCAATGTATTCGCGCCACAGTCCGTTTCCTTCGGAAGCAATCACTTGCGTGACGACATTGTCAAGGAAGGTCCGATCGTGACTGACCAAAAACACCGTGCCGCTATAGTCTTCCAACAGTTCTTCCAATAGCTCCAGCGTGTCGATATCGAGGTCATTGGTCGGCTCGTCCAATACCAACACATTAGCCGGTTTGGCGAACAAACGTGCCAACAACAGGCGATTGCGTTCGCCGCCCGACAAGGACTTGACCGGTGAACGTGCGCGTTCCGGCGCAAACAGGAAATCGTTCAGATAGGTCATCACGTGCTTGCGCTGGCCATTGATTTCAACCCAGTCGCTACCCGGCGCAATCGTATCGGCCAAACTGGCTTCCTCGTTCAATTGCGCGCGCATCTGATCGAAATAGGCGACTTGCAATTTAGTGCCTTGACGGATCGTGCCGGCATCCGCTTTCTCTTCACCTAAAATAAGTTTCAGCAGCGTGGTTTTGCCGGCACCATTCGGCCCGATCAAGCCCACCTTATCGCCGCGCAGGATCGTCGCGCTAAAGTCACGCACGATCACTTTGCCGCCGTAACTCTTGTTGACGTCGGTCAGTTCGGCAACGATCTTGCCCGACCGATCGCCGGTCGATACATCCAGCTTGACCTGTCCTTGCTGCTCGCGCCGTGCGCTGCGCTGCAGCCGCAATGCCTCCAGTCGTCGCACCCGGCCTTCGTCTCGTGTGCGGCGCGCCTGTACGCCCTTGCGTATCCAGACTTCTTCCTGCGCGAGAAATTTGTCGAACTTGGCATTTTCGACCTCCTCCACCTCAAGCTGCTCGGCCTTGCGCGTTTGATAAGTACTGAAATTACCGGGAAAAGAAACCAGGCGCCCCCGATCCAGTTCGATGATGCGGGTAGCGACATTATCCAGAAAGCTGCGATCATGTGTGATGAACAGCACGCTACCCTTGTAGTCGCGCAGCAAGCCCTCCAGCCACAGAATCGATGTAAAGTCGAGATGGTTGGTCGGTTCATCCAACAGCAACACATCCGGCGCACTGACCAACGCGCATGCCAACGCCACGCGCTTTTGCATCCCGCCCGATAAGGTCCCCATCAGCGAATCCTTGGCAAGATTCAAGCGGTCAAGCGTAGTCTCTACACGATTGTTCAAATTCCACGCGTCTCCCGCATCGAGTTTGACCTGGATATCGTGCATCCGCTCCATCAGCGCATCGTCATTGTCGCCGCCGAATTGCCCGGTCAATGCCTCATATTCCGCCAGCAATGCCGGCAGCTCGCCCAAGCCGGACGCGACCGCATCGAATACTGTCATGTCGGACGCAAAATGCGGCTCCTGTTCTACATACGCAATCTTGAGGCCCTGCTGCATGACCAGCAAACCGTCGTCCAGTTTGGATCTCCCTGCAAGGATTTTGAGCAACGACGATTTGCCGGTGCCGTTGCGTCCAATCAAACCGACACGTTCAGCCGACTCAAGAGAAAATTCCGCATGATCCAGCAATGCGACATGGCCAAATGCGAGTTGCGCATTGGAGAGAGAAATGACTGCCATAAATGCCTGATTGATATGGCCGATACACTGAAAAGTGTGACCAATTGAATGAATGAAGCCAGCATTGTACCGATTTGCATGTACTAACCGTGATTCTTGGCGTATGTGTCGGCTATAATCCCGGGTGTAATTTAAAAATAACCATCAAGTTGCCAGCGTCTCGCCGTAGTTCAATGGATAGAACAAGTGCCTCCTAAGCGCTAGATACAGGTTCGATTCCTGTCGGCGGGACCACCCCCACCAAATCGAAAACACCGATATAAGGCTGCAAACCGCATAACCAAAGGTTTGCAGCCTTTTTTAACGTCCGCTGACAACTACAAACAACATTAAATAACTCTATTTTCTGCTCGCATTTACGAGTGAGCCATGTAGGGTGAGCACGGCTTTATGTGCCCACGCGGTTATCTGTCAACGTGGGAGGGGGACATTGAAATAGAATTGCTGCTGCCTGCGCTTACATCAGGAACCGCAACAGCATAATCAACCACGTATGACTTCAGTCGCTTAAGATATAAACGGAGGAACATACCGGCCATTCTCTTCCACGTTGTCTCAGAAACATTCTCTTACACAATTCTTGTAGTCCATCCATGCATTTCGGCGTTTACTAGCTTATCTACAAACAAAAAAGGGGGCGTTCCATGAAAAAATCAATTTACGCAAGTATTCCGCTTATGTTTTGGGGCATCGCCTCATCCGCACAGGCAGCCGATTTTGACGACTATGCTCGCGTGGTGAGCGTGTCGCCGCAAGTCGAGCAATTCAATCAGCCGCGTCAGGAATGCAGGACCGAATACGTACAACAGGCGCAGCGTCCGCAACAACGCGGTGTCGGCGGCTCCATCATTGGCGGCTTGGCCGGAGGGATTCTCGGCAACCAGATCGGTGGCGGCAATGGTCGCACTGCCGCGACCGCAGTTGGCGCGATTACCGGTGCGATCGTCGGAGACCGGATAGAAAACAACAACGAGTCGGTCGTCACGGAACAACCGGTACGGCAGTGCCACACTGTCGACCGCTGGGAATCGCGGACTGTCGGATACAACGTAGTGTACGAATATCGCGGCCATACCTATAGCAGCGTAATGCCCTATGAACCGGGCGACAGATTGAAATTGCGCGTGTCTCTCACACCGTACTGATCAGTCCGCATTTGTAATCTGCGGTAGGCTTGGCAGCCTGGAATACGAGCGTTGCGTCAATTGATGGCGCACGCTCGAGTTTGCAAGCGCCCGCCAAGCAACAGGCCCAGACCATGCAATACGATGGTGGACACAACAAAACCGAAACCATACTGCCATGGCGAGCCCAGCAGGGGCATTTCTACACCATGCGCATAGCCGTGAAAAACGGCAAATAAACCGACGATGCCGGCGCCAAGAGCGGGCGTCACTTTCACCGAAAAAGCAATCAGCAAGCCCAGCAGCAGCACCGAAGTGGCGATACCGCTTTCCACCATGGGCAACGCGATACCGGCCATGCCCATGCTGCCGGCCAGCGCCATGAGCGTAACGAAACTGGTTGGCAGCAGCCACTTTGCACGTCCTCCTAACTGAGCTGCCCATACGCCGACCGCAAGCATGGCGAACAAATGATCGAGGCCGAGAAGCGGATGGAGAATGCCGGCCATGGTGCCATTCGTATGGCCAGGATGCGCATAGGCCATACTGCAGAAAGCGATCGGCATCAGGGTGATACACCAGCGGATAAATTTGGTACGCATATGATTCTCCTTAAATAAAAATTGGGGTGATGATTCAGGTTTATTCTGGTTCACTATTGGTCTCGGCATGATCGCGCCAGGCATTCTCGTACACCATGTCTTGCAGCTTCTGCCGCACCGCCCAGCCTTCAAGTTCGAGCATCGGCTTCGGATAAAAGGCTGCCACATGACCCAGACACAGGATCGCAATCGGCTTGGCGCCGGCGGGCATGCCCAGTACAAGACGCAGTTGCTCCGGATCGAACAGCGAAACCCAGCCCATGCCGACACCTTCGGCGCGAGCTGCCAGCCAGATGTTTTGGATCGCGCAAGCAACCGAGGCGAGGTCCATTTCCGGCAGCGTGCGACGTCCGAAAATATGCTCCTCGCGCCGATCCATCAACGCCACCACCAGCAATTCGCCGCACTCGCGCACACCCTCCACTTTCAGCCGCATGAATTCGTCCTCGCGCTCATGCAAGGCATGGGCGGTGTTGATGCGCTCTTGTTCTACCATCTGGTGAATGGTGGTGCGCAGGCTGGGGTCCGAAATCCGGATAAACCGCCACGGCTGCATGAAGCCGACGCTGGGAGCCAGATGCGCGGCGTTCAACAGGCGGGCCAGCAGTTCCGGCGAGAGTGGGTCCGGCAGAAAGTGGCGGATATCGCGCCGTTCGGCGATCACTTTGTATACTGCGGCGACCTCTTCGTTGCTGAATCGGTTCATGGCAGAAACAGCCGGGCAGCCGCGCTTGGATTGGAAGGAAAGTAACAGTGCAGGTAACTTGCTGTCAGTCGCTCCAATTGAAAAATCCTCTCTCCTTGCGAGGTATTGTATAAACGCTCACCGGATGCGATCGGGGTCAGCGGCGTGTCGATCACCGAGTGGTGAAAAGTATGGCTACGCAGCACGCCGCCCGGCATCGGCGCCGATTGATAACCCAAGCCTTGCAAACGCGCCTGCATGAGGGCGTGTCCTGGCAAAATCCCCGTCATTGCGCCGCGCTTTCCAGCTTTGTCGGTGAGCGATTCGAGCAAATACAGCATCCCGCCGCACTCTGCGTAAATCGGTTTTCCTCGCTGGAAGTGGCTGTGCAGCGCGGCTTTCAGCGCTGCGTTATCCTGCAATTGCTGAAGATGCAGTTCCGGATATCCGCCCGGCAGGTAAAGGCTGTCCACCTCTGGTAGCGCCTGGTCGGCGAGCGGCGAAAAGAAAACAAGCTCGGCGCCCAGCGCCTCCAACAAATCCAGATTGGCCGGATAAATAAATGAAAATGCCGGATCACGCGCAATGCCGATGCGCATACCAGCCAGCAGTTGCTGCAACGGTTCAACGGCGGTACAGGTGAACTCCACTGCTGCCGGCAATTCTGCCAAGCTTGTCAAGGCAATCGACGCTGCGGCTGCCGACAGGCGGGATTCGAGATCGATAACCTCTTCGGCCTGCACCAGACCCAGATGCCGCTCCGGCAAAGTAAATTGCGTATTGCGCGGCAGCCCGCCGAAGTAGCGCATTCCCGGGGGCATGCCCTGCACGATCATTTCTTCATGACGGCTGCTGGCGACCGCATTGGCCAGCGCGCCGGCGAACGGCAGTCCTGAACGATAATGGGCAAGTCCATACGCGATTGCGCCCAACGTTTGCGCTACTCCGGATGCGTCGATTACCGCCAGCACCGGCACCCCTGATTTTTCGGCGAGATCAGCGCTGCAAGGGCTACCGTCGAACAAACCCATCACGCCCTCGATCAGGATCAGATCCGCCGTTTGCGCCGCCTCGTAGACCAGGCGCCGACATTCTGCTTCACCTGCCAGCCAAAGATCCAGTTGGTACACCGGCTGGCCGCAAGCGCGCTCAAGTATCATCGGATCAAGAAAATCCGGCCCGGTCTTGAATACCCTGACTTTACGACCTTGGTTGGCATGGAAGCGGGCGAGCGCGGCAGTGACGGTCGTCTTGCCGTGATTGGAGCCGGGTGCGCTGATGAAGAGCGCGGGGCAGCGTTGCGTTTGCACCTTAAAACTCCACCCCTTTTTGCGCCTTGATGCCCTGCTCCTGATACGGGTGTTTTACCGGGCGAATATCGCTGACGAGATCGGCCAGTTCGATCAATCCCTCCGGTGCATGACGGCCGGTGACAACGATGTGCAGCATCTCGCGCCGCTTGCCGAATACCTCAAGGACTTCGGCCAAGTCGAGGTATTGATACTTAAGCACGATATTGAGTTCATCGAGAATCACCATATCGTAGGAAGGATCGGTGATCATCCTGACCGCTTCGGCCCAACCGTTGGCGGCCGTTTGCATGTCGGCTGCGCGATCCTGCGTATCCCAGGTATAACCGGCGCCGACGACATGAAAATCGCAATTGGGGTTACTGCCGAGCACCTGGCGTTCGGCGCTGTGTAATGCGCCCTTGATGAATTGCACCACACCCAGTTTCATCTGATGGCCGAGTATGCGCATGCCCATGCCGAATGCGGCGGTGGATTTGCCTTTGCCGGTGCCGGTGTACACAATCAGCAAGCCTTTTTCTTTTTGCGCAGCGGCCTTCTTTTTTTCGAAGCCTTCTTTATGACGCTGGGTCATCCGTTTATGTGATTCAGGATCGGTTTTCATTAAAATTATCTCCAGGTAGTTCCGGTCAAGTCGGATAACAGTGTCGCCACTTTGGTGCGGCTCGGATGGTAACCGATGAACACCAGTTCCGATTTTTGTGGGGCCGATTTTTCTGCATCGACACTGATCGCCACCCGTGAGCGCACGCCCTGCACCAGCACCGCACGTTCCGAATCGTTGGTACGAATAAAACCTTTACTGCGCAAGATCGGTTCCGCCTTGGCCGCTTCGATCAACGCGAATTTCAATGTTTCTGTTTGCTGCGGCGCCTGGCTGCGCAGGACAAACGACAGCCAGCCCGGGTCCTGCTCATGAAAATGCTTGTGCGTCGCGAGGCCATGGCTGTGGGCACTCAAGCCGGAATGAGCGTGACCGTTCAAGCGATCTTGATTGCCGAGTAGAGAAGCATCGGCGCCCGGCATCGACGCCAGCGGCGTGTAACGGTGGTTGTGCGCAACCAATGTTGGCTGATGCAAGCGCAGTCCCAGAGCAAGGCGGATATCAAGCTGTGCGTGATAGGCCAGTTCAAGGAAGCGCACATTCGGCGCGCGTTGCCGCACGCGGGTCTCGGCCAGTAGCAGCGCATTTTCATCGAGCAGATCGATTTTATTCAACACCACGACATCGGCGTATTCGAGCTGCTGTTCAAACATGCCGGCGACCGCCGCTTGCGGGCCATCGGCCTCATTACCGCGCTCGAACTGATCGGACAATAACAAGGGCGTATCCACCACGGCCAGTGTCGCATCCAGAATAAAATCTGCGGCCAGTTCGGGGCTCTGCAGCATTTCCATTACCGCCGTCGGCAGCGCCAGGCCGGAGGTTTCGATCAGCACATGATCGACATTGGCGCGGCGTTCAGCGATCGCGCGCATGACAGGAATAAAAAGTTCATCGTCGCCATAGGCGATCAGGCCGTGTGAAAAATCGTGAATCCGGATCTGATCACCATCGTTATTATTATCGGCACTGTCGCGGATCAACTCCCCGTCGATCGAGACTTCGCCGAACTCATTGATCAACAGCGCAAGGCGGCGGGTTTGCCTGCGTTGAATCAAGCTGCGCAGCAAGGTGGTTTTGCCCGAGCCCAAAAAACCGGTGACGATGGTGACGGGAATCAGCTGATTCATGCTATTTTCCACGTCGCCAGTTGCTGTAACACAGCATCGAACGTCGAGGTGAACAGCGGATACGCCAGATTCGGCCGTTGAATCACGAGCAATGGAATATCCAGCGCCTGCGCCGCTGCCGCTTTGGCGCGATAGCCGCCGGCGTCGCCGGAATCCTTGGTCACCACACAATCGATTTGCCAATCGCGCCACAATGCCGTATTGAACGCCTCCGAGAAGGGTCCTTGCATCGCGCACAGGTGGCTGCGCGGCACGCCCAGATCGATCGCGCGCTGAATGAATTCCGGCTCTGCCGTGACACGCACAAACCACTCTCGCGCATTTGCACCGGGCGCTTGCAGAAACGTCGCCAGATCCTTGGAGCCGGTCGCCAGAAAAATACGTCGGCCGAGCGCGATGGCGCGTTCGGCTGCCTGCGCCATCGATTCGCACAAATCACCGTACGCCGGCGCAAGCGCACTGGGCCGCTCATAGCGCAAATACGGGATGCCGAGTTCACGCGATAAACCAATCAACTGTTCGGAAATGATCGTGGCATAGGGATGCGTCGCATCGACCAGCGCGCGCGCATGGCTGCGCGTCAGGGCCTGCCGGCGTGCTTCGATGCCTTGACGACCGGCCCAGACCGACACGCCCGGACAGTCCTTGATGGCCACCTCGCCACCGTATTCAGTAGCTGCGGATACGATCACCGGGCAGTCCTGCGCTGCTGCCAACTGCGTCGCCAGTGCATTGCCGTCGCTGGTACCGGAAAAAACCCAGACTGCATGATCGGGTAATGCATGCTGTTCCTGCTGCATGGCTGGCGCAACATCCGGCGAAGCCCAGTCGTTGTAGCCGCGCGGCGTAAAAATGCGGCCGCGCTTGCGCCGGGTAAACCGGTTGCCGATCACGATGGTGGTGAGCATATCGAACTGCAATGCCGGCAATTCTTCCAGGCGATGGATGCTGACTTGCTGACCGGGCCGATAAGCATTTTTCACCACGCCGCACAAGGTATGCGGCGCCTTGGATTCCAGCATGAGATTCAGGATGCGATAGACACCCTGCTGCCGGCCGGCGCTCTGCACGTTGTACAACACGCAAGCCAAGTCGGCTTGCGCGATGTGCCGTGCGCGGTTTTCGATCCATTCCCAAGGACATAGCAAATCGGACAGGCTGAGGGTGGCGAAGTCATGCGATAAGGGCGAGCCCAGCAACGACGCGCAGGCATTGGCCGAAGTAATCCCCGGCACGACATTCACCTCGTAGGTATCGTCTTCCTGCATCTCCTCGAACGCCAGTGCCGCCATTGCGTAAATACCGATGTCGCCGCTGGAAATCAAGGCGACTTTGGCGCCGCTGCGGGCTTTGTCGATCGCCAGCAAAGCGCGCTCGCGCTCTTGCGTCAGCGGCGGCGTGTGAATTTCCTTGCCTTCCAGCCACGGTTCGATCCAGCGCAAATACAACTCGTAGGCCACGATCACGTCGCTGTCGCGCAACGCCGCTTCGGCACGCGGAATGATCAAGTCGTTAAAGCCCGGTCCGACCGACACCAAATTCAGTACCCCAGTCATGCTTCCATCCATTTATCTTCTACTACTGCCACGGCCACGCCGTCCAAAGCCATTTTCGGCACCGCCAGTTTGCCGCGCGTGCAGGCGATCAAAGCGCATGGTTCGCATACGCCATCGAGCCCCACGTTTTGACGTACCCAATCCGAGGGCTGCGTCACCCATGCCCGTGCCGCTACCGTGTCACGCGCAAAGATCCGCAGCGGCAAGTCATGCCGCGCGCAGAATTCGATCAATCCCGGCTCGTCCGCCTTCAGGTCGATCGTCGCAACCTCGCGCACTTCGTTTAAACGGCGCCCAGCAAGCCCATCAAGCGCCTGCTGCACCGCCGCGTCGATTCGCTCGGCCGACACGCCCTTGCGGCAACCAATGCCAACCACGAGCGACTTCAAGGCCTCGGTCGCCGTGGTGACCACCGGCACCGCGCCGACTGCGTTAGCCACGCGATAAGCCAGACGGTTGGCGCCGCCCTCGTGCCCGGCCAGCAGCGATACCGCATAACAGCCCGCTTCGTCCAGCACCACCAGCGCCGGATCGCTGTGCTTATCCTGCGCCAAGCCATCGAGAAAGCGCACCGCGATGCCACTGGCTGCCACCATCACCCACTGTGCATGCTGTCGATACACGGCAGCGAACTGCTGCTTCTGTGTCACGGACGGATTCAACCAGGGGCGGTACATCGTGCCGCCGAGCTGCGCTTGCAGAGCAGCGGCGAGTGCTTCGCTTTCTGCGCGCACCAGCCAGATGCCGAGTGATGCATTTACGTCCCCGCTCACGCTATTGCCTTTTCGATCTTTTCGACCTTTGGCTTGGTCTTTTTCACGGCCCGAAACAGATGCTTGAAATCCTTCGAGTACAAGCTTGACTCCACCTGCGCGCCATCCCCCAGCGCTGCGCCGACCAGCAGCATGGTGGTCAGGTTCCAGGCGCCGCGCTTGGTTTCTTTCAACACCGTGCCAAGGCTTCCCTGATAGATGCGTTGCTCGGGCCAGCTAGCCCGATAAACCAGTGTCACCGGCGTGTCCTCCGGATAATGCAGACGCAGGTCGGTCACGATTTTTTTCAGATGCGGCCCCGACAGGAAAATGCACATGGTCGCGCGATGCTCGGCCAATTTGGCGATCGCTTCTGCTTCCGGCACCGCCGATGCACGACCGGAAACGCGGGTCAGGATGATGGTCTGCGACACTTCCGGCTTGGTCAATTCGGCCTTGACTGCGGCGGCGGCGGCGCTGAACGACGACACCCCCGGCACTATCTCGTATTCGATGCCCAGCGCATCGAGCCGCCGCATTTGCTCGGCGGTCGCGCCGTAGATTGCCGGATCGCCCGAGTGCAGGCGCGCCACGTCGCAGCCGGCTGTCTGGGCACGGCGGTAACACGCCTCCTGCTGTTCGAGGTCGAGCTTGGCGGTATCGATCAGCTCGGCATCTGGGCGACAATGCTGCAGCATGTCGGTCGGTACCAACGAACCGGCGTACAGCACCATGTTGACGCGGCCCAGTATGTTGGCGCCACGCAGCGTGATCAGGTCGGAAGCGCCGGGACCGGCACCGATGAAATATACCTTCATGTGTGTCTTTTTTCTCTCGGGGTTTTACGGATCAGCAGCGTCGCAAGATACCCCATTGCCTCGGTCGCACATAAATTCTCGACATCGGTCGCCAGCATTTCACCTGGCAAGCCGATGCGGCGCGCAAATGCGCAATATTCGGCGATGCCCATGTCGCGCAACAGGTCGAGTACCCAAGCCAGGCGTGCGCCGACCTTCATCAACACCACGATGTCATGCGTTTCGATATCGCGCCGCAGCGCCAGAGGATCGTCAGGACACGGCAAGATCAGTATTCGTTCCTTGCCCTCGCCCAGCGGCCAGCTCAGGGCCGATGCGGCGGCTGCGTAGCTGGTGATGCCGGGAAAAGTACGGTGTGGCAATTCGGGCAGCCGCTCGCGCAACGCGGCCAGCACATAGCCGTAGGTGGAGTACGTCAGCGTATCGCCGATCGTCAGGTAAGCCACATTGCGTCCGGCGCACAGATCGACTGCAATCGTGTCGGCCAACTGCGCATAATGCTCGCGCAATACCGACCGGTCCGGATCCATGTTGAATTCGATTTCCCGTAGTCGTTGCGACCGGATGTCGATACCGGTCAGGCATTGCAGTGCGACCGACGTTTCCGCGCTGCGCGCCCGCGGCACGAGTACGACGTCGGCTTGCCGTAGCGCCTCGAGCGCCGCGAGCGGCAGATAGCCGGCTGGTCCCGGGCCAACGCCGATGCCCCAGAATGTGCCAACTGCGGTGCCGGGTTTTGATCTCATGCTCACGCATCCTCTCCTAGCGCATTGCCGTGCAAGTCAAACAAGCGCACTTCAACCTTATTCACCGCCGGCACGCGCGCATGTGCCAGCACGCCGATGCGCTGCTCGATGTCGACCCACAACGCCTGCGCCCCGGGTTCGCTCTTTAATCTTTCCATCGCTGCTTCCACTGTATTTGCCTTTTCTATTTCCTGTACCAAGTCCGGCGCAAACCCGCGTTCTGCCGCCACTCGCGCCACGCAGCCCATCGCCATGTTGCTCTTGCTCGAATGCGTGTCCCATGCGCCGTCGAGCAATTTTGCCAGTTTGCCTGGATGGCCGGCCAGCCACAGCACCTCGAGGCGGCGTTGCTCCTCACTCAGCGCCTTCTGCGTGAAGTCGAGCGCATCGCCCAAAAAATTGGCGATCTGCACCGTGCGCTTTTCGGGCAACTGCAACACATCCTTCGCGTAATCACGACCGATCTTGCCCGGCAGGTAAGCCACACTCTGCGCACCGCCGCCGAGCGCGACGCGCACATACACTTCAATCGACGCAATCCAGGATGCCATCGACATCGGCTCGACGATGCCCGACGTGCCGAGGATCGAAATGCCGCCGAGAATGCCGAGCCGGGGATTAAATGTTTTCCGCGCGATCACTTCACCATTTTCGCAGCCGATCGTCAGATCAAAGCCTGCTTTCCGTTCCTCCGGCAATGATTCTTCCAGCACTTCAGCAACCGCCTGCCGCATCATCTGGCGCGGCGCCGGATTAATCGCCGGCTCACCCACCGCTACCCGCAAACCGGGCTGGGTCGCGGTGCCGACACCGCGGCCGGCGAAGAAGCGAATCTGCCCCGTGTCGTTGCGCCGCACCTCGGCGAAAATGGTCGCGCCATGGGTGCTGTCCGGATCGTCGCCGCCATCCTTCTGCACCTCTGCACGCACAGTGTGTTGATCGAGCCGACACAAATCCTGAATCGGCACCACCAGATAATGCGCGCCGTCCGGCAGTGTTACCTCTACACGCTCACATCGCTCCCCGCGCAATAGCAAGTAAAGCGCTGCCTTGACCGCCGCCGTGGCGCAACTGCCCGTCGTGCGCCCGCGCCGCAGACCGTTTCCTGCCGGCACGAGCAAATCGAATTCTGTCCGTTCAAGCTCGGCCATACCATGCAAGCTGCACAGTTATCTGATTAACCGCATCGATCATCAGCGCATTGACCACACTCGCCGCCCACGGTGAACCACCGCGCGTGCCGCTATTGGTAATGCGCGGCACTTGCAGGCAACGGCGCAACTCATCCTTGCTTTCACGGGTGCCGACGAAGCCGACCGGCAAGCCGATCACCAGTTGCGGCCGCCAGCCGTGCTCGCGGATCAGGCGTGTCGCCTCGACGATCGCCGTCGGCGCATCGCCAATCGCGAGTACGATGTCATTGCCGAATTTTTCCCAGGCGCGCCGGATACCGGCCGCAGAGCGCGTGATGCCCTGCGTCTGTGCCATCAAGTGCGTCTCGCGGTCGTGCACCCCGCACCAGGTTTCGATGTCGAGTTGCTCGAGCAGCGCGCGCTTCAAACCGGTTTGCACCATGGTGACGTCGGCCACTACGCGCTTGCAGCGCAATAGTGCGCGGATGCCTATCTCGACCGCCCCCGGCGAAAAGTAGATATCGTCAACCGCATCGAAGTCGCCGCTGGTATGCACCAGCCGTTGCAGCACTGTCAAATGCGCTGCGGGGAAGCCCGACCAGTCGCGTCCGGCGGCAATGATGCGGAAGCTCTCGGCTTCTATCGGATGCGGCTCGTAGGGTGTAAATTCTGGTTTGATTTCAGGCGGCTGCAACGTGCCCGCACTCTCTTTCTCCAGCAAGCCTCGCACCCGCAGATGGTGCGCCCGCTGCGGTTCACCCACTTGCTCCTCGAAGCCGACGATCTGCACCCGGTATTTACACAGCGAACAGTTCATCGCAGCGCGCCCGGCTACCGCTTCGCGCGCGCGTTCGATCATGACGTCGGCCACGTGCGGATGCACGCCGAGATAACCGGCCTTGAGCACTTCCAGCGCCGGCTCACGCGCCTGCAATGCGTCGGCCGCCGCATAGATGCGCTTGACCAGCACGCCGTCGAATAAAAAGAACGGCAACACGATGAGCCTCGAAAATCCAAGCCGCGCCGCAGCGCGCAAGCCATCGGCGACCAGCGGCTTGGCGCTGCCCGAATAACAGACGTACGCCCCGCCGAAACCCATGCCCTCTTCCAGCATGCGCGCCAGCTTGGCGACGTCGCCATTGGCATCCGGATCGGTGGTGCCGCGCCCGACCAGCACCAGGCAAGTGTCAGCGCGTCGCACCGTGTTCGGGGATGTCGACTCGGCGGCGACGATACGCTCCTGCGCGAGCTGCAACAGCAGCGGATGCATGTTGAGCGGTGCACCAAAATGAAAATCGATGGCAGGATGCTCGCGCGCCAACGCCAGTAGCTCGCTCGGCATGTCGTTCTTGGCGTGACGCGCTGCCAGCAGCACGCCCGGCACCACGGCCACTTGCCGTGCACCGGCGGCGAGATTCGCTGCCACTCCCTGCTCGATGGTCGGGCTGGCGAACTCCAGATAGCCGTGGCTGACCACATGCTGCGGGGCGCGCGCCCGAACCAACTCGATCAGCGCCTCGAACTCGCGAACAGCGTCGGGATCGCGGCTGCCGTGACCGGCAATCACGATACCGAACGGGTCGCACTGATCGGCCTGCGTCATTTGCCCTCCGGCGGCTCGATCTGGCTGTCCATTGGCTTGCGCGTACGGATCAGCATGATGCTCATGTCTGTAAAATCGCGATCGACGCATTCGGCAAGCGTGCCATGCCATTCTGCTTCGCCGCGCGTCAGGTTCTCCCACACTTCGGTTGGATGCTCAGGCGACACGCCATTCTCCAGCAGGTAAGCGGCGATGTGGCGTGGCATGAAGGAGCGTGCCGCGTCCCACGGGCACGGGATCACGATCGCATTGCGCTCGTCTTGCAGCACATGCACCAGATGACGTTTGAAAGGACCGAGATCGCCACGACGGTGAAAAGTGATGAACGTGGTTTCGTCGAAACATACTTTGGCACGCGACGCGAGAATTTGCGCGGAGGATATTCCCGGCAGCGTTTCTACCGCGTGACCGCACGCGCGCTCGACCCGCTCCAGGTACTGGAAGCCGCTGAAGTGAATATCACCCATGAATACCACGACGCAACGCTTGCCGGCATGGTGCGCCAACGCCACCTGCGCCAGTTTTTCGACCTGATCGCGATAACCCATCGTCACCACTTCTGCTGCCGGCGCGATCAAGCTGCGCACGACATTCACTACCGCATCGAATCCGGCTACCACGTCGGCATCGCGGATCAATTCCGCCCCGCGCTGCGTCAAGTAACCAACGTCGCCCGGCCCTGCACCGATACAGATGATCATCACTACTCCTTAAAATTTCATGCGACCACGTATCGTGAGCGCCAAGTTCTCTACCGATAACTGCTCCAGCGTCAGGCATTCGGCACCCAGCGCTTGCGCCAGTTGTCCAGCCCGGCCCAGACGCAGGTAACCGCTTTCGGTATCGAGCACCAATGCCGGCACACCGCGTCCGGCCAGCAGCTCCGCCAGCGCCAGCGTCTCGCGCCATGGGTCGCCGCCATCGCTTAATGCAACGTTCGCCCTGCCGTCGCTCAGCAAGACCAGCAGCGGCGGTGCGCTGCTTGCACCCGCCTGCTCCAGGGTTTGCAACGCCAACTGCAGCGCGTGCGGCAATGGCGTGCGGCCACCGGTGGGCAGCTCGCGCAATCCCTGCTCGGCGCGATCGACGCTGCGAGTGGGCGCCAGCAGCAGCGCCGCCGCTTCGCCGCGAAAGGAGATGACAGCCACTTCGTCGCGCCGCTGGTAGGCATCGGTCAGCAGCGCCAGTACCGCCCCCTTGACCGCTTCCATGCGCCGCTGCGCCGCCATGGAGCCGGAGGCATCCACCACGAACAGGATGAGGTTGGCGCTCTTGCCGATGCGAATCTGCTGGTGCAGATCGCTTTTAGTTACTTGAAATTCCTTCGGATCGCGCAGCGCTGCGCTACGCAGTGTCGCACCGACCGCAAGGCTGCTCGGATTGTCATGCTGGACTGCGCGCACCACGCGGCCACGCGACGCATCCAGTGCCTCGCTGCGCCGGCCCACAGTGCTGCGAGCCGAGGCGGCATCGACCGCGAGCCGGCGCGCGGTGCCGGTGGATGCGGCAGCGAACACCTGTTGCTGATTCTCCTGTCCAGCGTCGCCCTCCGCATTCTCTGCGCCTTCGTCCTGTGAGGCAGCATTTGATTCATCGTTCGATTCCGGTGGCTGAGCGGCTTGCTGCATCAATTCGTCGAGACGCTCGCGATCCAGGCCCGGCTGTTCGAACGGTTTGCGGCGGCGGCGATGCGGCAGCACCAATTCCGCCGCGCAACGCACGTCTTCAGGCGTCACCCGCATCCGCCCCTCAAGTGCCGCCAATGCGCGCGATGCCTTGTGCATCACGATGTCGGCACGCAGGCTGGCGACGTCGAATTCGCAGCACAGATGACTGATCAGGTCGAGCAACGCATCATCCAGCACCACCTCCGGCAACAAGCGCTGCGCGGTGGCAAGCTGGTGACGTAGCGCATCCTGCTGCTGATCCCAGCCGGTGGCGTAACCGGCAGGATTTGCCTCGAATGCGATACGGCGGCGCACCACCTCGGCGCGCAAGGCTTTTTCACGCGGCGCCGTCACTTCGACCATCAGGCCGAAGCGGTCGAGCAGTTGCGGGCGCAAGTCGCCCTCTTCCAGATTCATCGTGCCGATCAGCGTGAAGCGTGCCGGATGCGTGATCGACAAGCCTTCGCGCTGCACGGAGTTAATACCCATCGCTGCCACGTCCAGCAGGACATCCACCAGGTGATCGGGCAACAGGTTAACTTCATCGATGTAGAGAATGCCGCGGTGCGCTGCCGCCAGCAAGCCGGGTTGAAAAGCACGCTTGGCGCCCTGCAGCGCGCGCTCCAGATCGAGGGTGCCGAGCACTCGATCCTCGGTCGCACCGAGCGGCAGCGTGACAAAAGGCACCGTAGCAACCTGCGCCGTCGCACTCGCGTCGCTACAGATCTCGCAATGTCCACAGGGCGTGCCGGGCGAACAGTTGAACGCACAGCCGGCGACACGTTCAATCAGCGGCAGGATATCTGTCAACGCCCGCGCCGCCGTGCTTTTGGCCGTTCCCTTGTCGCCCCGAATCAGCACGCCACCCAGCGTCGGATCGACCGCGCAAAGCAGCAGCGCGGATTTCAACTGCGGCTGTCCGACGATGGCGGAAAATGGAAAATTCATAGTCGTCAATCTTGCGGGAAAGAGTTAAGCGAAGCGGTACTCTGTCCCCAACTGGGCAGAGATGCATTGCGCGGTGTCTCGCCGCGCGCCTCTAGCAAGGTTTCACTGCGTAGATACAGCGCACGCAGCGCCTCCAGCGTCTGCGGCTGCGGCTCGGCCCACATGCCGCGGCTGGCCGCTTCCAGCAAGCGTTCGGCGATCGCGTTCTGCGCCCACGGATTGGCTTCCTGCAGAAAGCGCTGCATCTCGGGATCGAACGCATAGGTACTTGCCACTTGCTCGTACATCCAGTCGTCCATCACCTGGGCGGTGGCGTCGTAACCGAACAGGTAATCAACCGTCGCCGTCAATTCCAGTCCACCCTTGTAACCGTGACGCTGAATACTTGTCAGCCACTTGGGATTGACGACGCGCGAGCGGAATACCCGTAAGGTCTCTTCCTTGAGATCGCGCACCTGAGCCCGCGCCGGATCATGGCTGTCGCCGAAATAGTGACGGGGCTGCTGCCCGGTCAGGGCACGGATGGTGGCGATCATGCCGCCGTGGAATTGCAAGTAATCATCGCTGTCGAAAATGTCGTGCTCGCGATTGTCCTGGTTGTGCAGCGCCACCTGTACGCCCGACAGGCGTACCCGGAACGCATCGCGTTCGTCCACGCCTTGCGTATTGCGCGCATACGCATAGCCGCCCCAGTTGACATAGGCCTCGGCGAAGTCGGCATCGGCTTGCCAATTCTTTTCCTGGATCAACGGCAGAATGCCGGCACCGTAACTGCCAGGCTTGGCGCCGAAGATGCGATAACCGGCGCGACGGGATGCCTCATCTTGCGGCAATCCCTTCCCGATCCATTCGCCCAATTCGGCGAGATAATGCTTGCGCACGAAATTTTGCGACAGCGGCTCGTCCAACTTGATGACGGCATTGACCGCGTCATCGATCAAATCGATCAATTGCGGGAATGCATCGCGGAAAAAGCCGCTGATGCGCGTTGTTACATCGATGCGCGGGCGTTTCAGTTCCGCAAGCGGAATCACTTCGACGCCGGTCAGTTGTCTATTTTCCGGCCGCCACACCGGACGCACACCGAGCAGCGCCAGAATCTGCGCCACGTCATCGCCATGCGTGCGCATCGCGCTGGTGCCCCAGATACTGATGGCGACGCTTTCCGGATAGTCGTCGGTTTCGCGCACATGGCGCGCCAGCACTTCATGCGACAATTGCGATCCGACGCGCCAGGCCGACTGCGACGGCACGCTGCGCGGATCGACCGAGTAGAAATTGCGCCCGGTCGGCAGGATATGCGCCATGCCGCGCGTCGGCGAGCCGCTCGGTCCCGCCGGCACATAACCGCCGGCCAGCCCGCTCAACAGGTTGTCAATCTCGTCCGAAGCGCGCGCCAGATTCGGCGCCAGCTCGCGGCAGGCAAAACCGAGTATGCGACGCAAACCGTCATAGCAAATTTCGGTATCTGCCGACGCATCTTGATGGACGGCCTTGACCGGCATCGTGCGGACGGCACTCTCTTGTACACGCGGCTTTTTCACTTGCGAAAATACGCTACTGCGCGCACGAAGCGCAGGTTGTAAAAGCGGCTGGTTGACTGCACTACCATCGGCGTCAAGTCCGCCAAAAACCAGATCCAGCACCTCGTCTATACATGATGCAAGATGACCGCGCGCATGCAGTTCGACGAACAGTTTGCGGCACAACACATCGATCGCCTCCAGCGCATCGGCTCGTGTCACGACCGGTCGTTCAGCCAGGCGAGCCAGAGCACTGACAACATTCAAACGACGGCCCTTGTGCTCCAGCAGCATGTCGATTTTCAACCCGAACAGCCGGGCTACTTCCGCCTGCAAACCAGGGATATCCTGATTCGGCAGACGCGTAAGGGACACCAGCATGTCAACCAGTTGCTCGTTTTCGGGCGCTTGGCCAAGAATGTGCAAGCCGTCGCGGATCTGCGCCGCGCCTAACTCGCACAAATAACCGTCGAGATCCTCGATCAGATGGGCGACATCGGCTCCGTCCATGTTTGCCAGTGCGGCGGGAATTTCGTCGTCATGGTCATGATCGTCGTGGTCGTGGCCATGCTGATGATCGTGATCGTGTTTGTGATCGTGGCCATGGAAATGGGCGTGATCATCGTGGTCATGATCGTGGTGGTCGTGATGATCATGGTGATCATGGTCATGATGCAGCAGTCTGGCCTGCAGATCCGCATCCAGATTGGTCTCCTTCACCAGCTCCCATATCTGCTGCTGCAACAACGGCAGCTTGGCCGGATCGAGCACTTCCACCTGATAGTACTCGTCCACCAGTTGAGTCAACTGGGCCAGCGCGCCATAGGTGTCGGCGGTGGTCATCGGCGGCGTCAGGTGATCGACGACGACGGCATGGGCGCGGCGCTTGGCCTGCGCACCCTCGCCAGGGTCATTGATGATGAAGGGATAAAACAGAGGCATATCCGCCAGCAGCGCATCCGGAAAACAGTTTCCCGACAGGCCCACGCCCTTGCCTGGCAGCCATTCGAGCGTGCCGTGCTTGCCGACATGAACGATGGCGTCAGCGCGCCACTCATCCCGTAACCAGCGATATAGCGCGTAATAATGGTGGGTCGGCGGCAGATCGGGCTGGTGATAGATCGCATCCGGGTCCATGCCGTAACCGCGCGGTGGTTGCAGCGCAACGAAGGCATTGCCCAGCTCAATGCCAGCCAGCGCCAGATGATCATCATGCACATAGGCTACGCCCGGCGGCGGCCCCCATTGCGCCGCCATTTTCTCCTGCATCTCCAGCGGCAAATCGTCAAACCACGCCGCGTACTGCGCCGCCGGCACGCGTCCGACCGCGTGCGTCAACTGCTCGGCGCTAAGCCAGGTATTGTCGTAGGCGCAGCGGTCAATCAACGCATGAATCAGCGCGGTGCCGTCTTCGGGCAACTGGTCGATGCGATAACCGGCGTCGCGCATCGCGCACAGGATGCGCATCAGCGATGCCGGCGCGTCGAGGCCAACTGCATTGCCGATTTGCGATGCCTTGCTGTTGGAATTGGTAAAAATAAAGGCCACGCGCTTGTCCGCATTGGGCAGCCGTTTCAGCCGCGCGAAACGCGCCGCGAGACCTGCCACGCGCGCCACGCGATCGGACAGCGGCTCGTATTCGACCGTCTCGTTAGACATGCCGGCGGCCCGCGTCTTGAACGACACAGGGACGGTGATGATGCGCCCGTCGAACTCCGGCAACACCACGTTCATCGCGGCGTCGAGCGGGTTCATGCCGCGCGCCGATTGCTGCCACTGCCCCAGCATCATGCCGCTGGTCATGGCTTGCAGCACCGGCACATTGAGTCGCTCCAGCACACCGACTGACCAGCCTGCCGGGGTCGGCCCGCCAGGCGTGATTTCACCCATGGCAAACGAAGTCGTGTTGATAAGCACATCGATAAGCGCGCGCGTTTTGCCGTTGACTTCCTCGCTGAAATGGCGCAGCGCCGTCGGCAATTGCGCGCCGCCATCGCCTCCGGCACGGAGTGACGAGGTGAATACCGGCAGCACATTCATGCCGCGCTTTTCCAGTGCATCAACCAGCGCATCAACGAAGCGCGTATTGCCGCTCATCCAGTGAGCCCGGTAGAAAACGATACCGACACTCGGCTGCTGCGGCACGCGCTGATCCAGCCAGTCGTCGATGCCGGCGCCTTGGGGCAAGTCGGGGTGATACAGTCCATGCTCGGGCAAAGCCAGCGCCGGCTCGAAGCCGAAGCCGGTCAGCAAAAGATGGTCGGACAAATAGCGCAACAGTTGTGCCAGATTGATGCTGCCGCCGGCCTGAAAATAGGTCAGAGCCTGCTGCAGCACGCCGGAGGAAACGGTGGACACCGCCACCAATTCCGGATCGGGTTCTCCGGTACCGCTGATGACGATCAAATGCCGTCCCTGCTTCCGGGCTTGGCCTATTAACTCGGCAAAACCCGGCACGCTGCCGAGGCGTCCCAATACGCGCAAGATGATGATCCGGGCCGCAGCGAGTTCATGTGCCAGCAGCGCCGCCATCTGCACTTCACTTTCAAGTGCCTGCAGGTTGACGCCGGTCACCGGCGGGAATTCTTGCGGCAGTTGGGCCAGCGCGCTGTGCAGCACCGTCAGGTCATTCGGGGCATGCGTCAACAGCGCGATGCGCGCACCCGCCGCGTTCATTTCACGCATCGCCGTTTTCCACTGCGCAGATGTCGCCTTCACCCAGACGATGGAAAATCAATTCGCCCACTTCACGCCCACCGACCAGATGTTCGACGACGATCCGCTCCAATGCTGTTTCGTTATCGCAGCGATACCATACGCCTTCGGGATACACCACGAGAATCGGCCCTTGATTCCGGCATGCGACCATGCAATGGGTTCTGGTGCGTTTGATCCGCAGCTCTGGACGGGCATCGATCTTCTCTCCCATCAATTCGAACATGGCTTGCGCCTTTATGCCATCTTCGGTGCAGCGCGGGCCGACGCACATGAATACGTGTCTGGTGTGAGTTCTCATAATATTTTTTATTCACGCCGGAGCGATCAACTTAAGCGAATGGAGCCACGTAAACTGCCCGTGTAACGCCCCCACGCCCCTCCCTGCCAAGTACGATGACTAGTGGTCAGTCAGGCTGAAACGACGGGAATAAATCGCGTCTTTTTCCGCCTGGCTGCGTTGCTCGTCGTTGCATAGCTCGCTATGCGCCTCCTCGCCCTTGCAGGGCGCGTATCGGCTTGCAAGCCGATACTGTTCCGCAGGCGCGCAGCATGCTGCGCGAAACCCCTGCTACACCCTTGCCAGACGAAAAAATCCATCGATTTCTTTCCCGCCGTTTCAACCTGACTGACCACTAGGCGAATTTCTTGTAAAAGAATCCCATCAAACTGCCAAGCGCGAGCCAGAACACCGCATTGGCAATAGCCGTGGCATAGATGAAAGCGCGGGCCAATTCGACAGGCGGTGCGTTAGTGTGAACTTGCAGCTGCGGCGCACCGATCAGGTGTGGAACGCCGAGCAAGATTGCTCCCAGTATTTTGACCTGCCAGGTTCG
Source organism: uncultured Oxalobacteraceae bacterium (assembly GCA_966250375.1). GTDB lineage: Bacteria > Pseudomonadota > Gammaproteobacteria > Burkholderiales > Burkholderiaceae_D > CAMLDH01. Next base: position 41,405 of record CBINHE010000002.1, on the reverse strand, counting down.
AGCAAAAATCAGCAGTGATAGTCCACTTGCCGTCATGCCCACAGTGATGAGCCACCATAGTTGTCGGTCAGCCAGTGGAGCCGCTTCGGTGCCAGGAACTTCCGGGGATAAACCCAAGGAAGGGGCCACAAAAAAAACCGTGTACCCTGCCACGCCCCACAACAGCCCGGCACGCCATCCGCTGACTTCACCACGCAGACAGATGGCGGCTCCCAGCAGCAAACCGAAGCCAACGGCCAGACTGATATTCGCCAAGGCCGTGAACAAAGTCCGCTCTACACCGTTGGCAGGTTGCCAGACCTCATGCTCGTGATGCTCATGTTCGTGATGCTCCTGCTCGACAGAAGCATGGACATGGGCAGGTTGCGAGGCAGCCGCTGCGTTCTCATACACTTCAGCCTTGAGTATGATCTGGCTCACCTGAAGTTGCTGAACAACGGTCAACAACAAGCCCGCCAACATACCCGCCAATGCCGCTGCGGACACAATCCGCCTGAATGTCGCCAGATTAAACATCCCTGCCATGCGGGTCAGTGGCACGGAAAACCGGCAGAATGACGGCCATCATGTGCGGCATTATGCAACGCCGCCGTCTCGGCGAAAGCCGCGCCATAAAGCAGCACCAGCCCAAGGCTTGTAGCAAGCATTACCGGCAGTATTTTGTCTTTCCACGTGGCCGAATGGGACTGTGAATCAACGTTATCGAGCAAACCAGGTATTGACGACATGTGATATTCCTCCTGAAAGAAGAGAGTACTCAAGGCACGATGACAACAGGAATGAGATGACGTCTCCATTGCCGATCACCGCGCAAAACGCGTGAACAAGCCTGCATGGAAGAAGGAAGTAAAAGACGGGTGCGTAGCATAGCAATCCGTCTGAATCGCCCTCCGCGATACAAACTCTACGATGGCTTCAGGCTGGTCTCCGGGCTTACGAGCGGGATTCCCTTGCGGGGCTTCCCTGGGTCTGCGCCTTCCCATGCATTGAATTGCACAGTGGCATACTGCAAACCTTTTTACTCGATTACCGTTGCGGGGGCAGCGTCGGTTTTGTTCGCTTATTCAGAAAACTCACCGACTTCCCATTTCATTCCATAAACGACTGTTTGTGGAATACCTGAAGCAATGCTACCGGGCGAGTATATGCGCCGACAAAAAATCTGGCAAGCTGAGCAAGCAAGCTCTGTTGCAGTCCATTGATATGGCTCAACAATCCAGGACAATCAATTCGCCATGGATTTTATTCTGCATCAGGTTGCATGGCCGGCGCGGCATTGGCAAATGGCGCAAGGGCGAGACAGGTTTGATTGATACGCATGATGGTAGGCATCGCCGACAAGTTGCAATTGAAGCGCTGCGCATTCGCAATTTGCGGGATCAATAAGCAATCAGCCAGCGTAGGTGAGTCGCCGTAACAAAACTTTCCAACCCGGCTATCATTTGCAAGCACCGTTTCGACCGCAGCCAACCCATGCTCGCACCAATGGCGATACCACACATCTTTGTCGTCTTCGCTTACTTTCAAGTCGCGCACCAGATAGCGCAGCACACGCAAGTTATTCAGCGGATGGATTTCACACGCGATCGATAATCCGATGCTGCGTACGTAGGCGCGGTCGGCCGGTGCTTTGGGCAGGAGCGGCGGCTCGGGATACATCTCCTCCAGATACTCGATCATGGCCAGCGATTGCGTCAAGAGCGCACTATGCTCTGCTGAGTCATCGATCAATGCGGGGACCAGTGCATCCGGATTGAGCTTGCGATATTCCGGCGAAAACTGTTCGCCGCCGTTTTTGGTCAGGTGAACAGGCACCGTCTCGTAGGCCAGCCCTTTCAGGTTGAGCGCAATCCTCACCCGATACGAAGCCGAACTGCGAAAATAACTATAAAGCTTCATGTCTTGCTCCTTCTGTGTCCACTGCACTTATGGAAGGATTGGTACCCATTGCGCCAGCCAAAACGATGCACACGAAGAATGCGCTGGTCAGGAAATCAAACTATCTTCACACGCAATTCGCCCAGTCCGTCTATTCCCCCCTCAAGCAAATCACCGGGCTTGACTGCGGCGACGCCCTCCGGTGTGCCGGTAAAAATCAAATCGCCTGCTTGCAAGGTGAAGTATTTCGACAAGTGCTCAATCGTCTCCGCGACATTCCAGATTAATTTCGAGATATCGCTCTTTTGACGTGACGCGCCGTTGACGTTCAAATGAATCGCACCTTGTGTGATCCAACCCGTGTCATTCATCGGATGAATCGGCGCAATCGGTGCAGAATAATCGAATCCCTTACCCGTACTCCACGGGCGGCCGGCCTTCTTTGCGTCTCCTTGCAAATCGCGACGAGTCATGTCCAGACCTACCGCATAGCCCCATACATGCTGCCGCGCATCGGCTGCCTTAATGTTTTTCCCGTCCTTACCAATCGCGACGACCAGCTCGATTTCGTGGTGCAAATCGTTCGTCATCGGAGGATAGGGCATTTCACCCACGGCGCCATGCGGCACAGCCAAAACAGCGTCCGCCGGTTTCATGAAAAAGAATGGCGCTTCGCGGCCGGTGCCGCCCATTTCCTTGGCGTGTTCTACGTAATTGCGACCAACGCAATAGATGCGATGAACAGGAAAAAAAGCATTGCGGCCTGCGACAGGAACGACTGCGGGAGTGCGTGGAGGGAAGACAAAATTCATGGTGTGGGCTCCTTGACAACGGCTTGATTATGCCATTGCCTGGCACCTCTCGCATGCGATGCCGACAGTAGCAATATTCCGTCCGGCAAAACAAAACCGCCTTGCGGATTTCTCTGCAAGGCGGTGTTTGATCTGTTGCTTATCTATTGTTCTGACCAGTCGCTGACCGGTCAGGCTTGATCAGCCTTCACCCAGATAAGCTTCCTGCACTTTCGGATCATTCAGCATGTCTTTTCCAATGCCCGTCATCGTAATCAATCCGGACTCCATCACATAGCCCCGGTGCGCCGCTTGCAGTGCGAGCTTTGCGTTTTGCTCGACCAGCAGAATCGTCACGCCCTGCGCCGAGACATTGTGCACGACTTCAAAGATCTTTTCGACCATGATCGGCGACAATCCCATTGAGGGCTCATCCAGCAACAGCAGCTTCGGATGGCTCATCAACGCGCGCGCCATCGCCAGCATTTGCTGCTCGCCGCCCGACAGAGTGCCTGCCATCTGCGCTGAACGCTCTTTCAAACGCGGGAAAACCGCGAACCATTTCTCGATATCCGCTTTGATGCCTGCTTTATCGTTACGGGTATAGGCGCCCATTTGCATGTTTTCGTGGACCGACATGCGAGTGAACACACCTCGTCCTTCCGGTACCATCGCCAGATTTTCTTTGACCAGCTGGAAAGAAGAGCGGCCGTTGATCGGCCGGCCAGCGTATTCGATATGGCCTTCCACCTTGCAATCCGGCAGCGTACCGGTAATCGCCTTCAGCGTCGTGGTCTTGCCGGCGCCGTTTGCGCCAATCAAGGTAATCAGTTCGCCTTTATTGACTTCAAGATCGACGCCTTTGACAGCCTGTATCCCGCCGTATGCAATTTTCAGGCCGCTGACTTTTAATATGTTTTCAACCATTAATGAGCCCCTCCCAAATATGCCGCGATGACAGCCGGATTTTTTTGTATGTCAGCGGGTACGCCTTCCGCAATCGGCCTGCCGTAATCGAGAACAGTGATTCGGTCGCACAGTCCCATCATCAATTTCACGTCGTGTTCGATCAGCAGGATGGTTTTGCCTTCCGCCTTGATCTTGACGAGAAGCTCGCGCAATCCCAATTTTTCAGTCGCATTCATGCCTGCCGCCGGTTCATCGAGCGCCAGCAACTGGGGATCGGTCGCCAGTGCACGGGCAATTTCCAGACGGCGCTGATCGCCATAGGATAGATGCCTGGAAGTGCGCTCCGCGAATTTCGCGATACCGACGAAATCCAGCAATTCCATCGCACGTATGCGGATCGCCGCCTCTTCTTCTCGCGCGGCACGGTGGCGCAGGATCGCACCGAGCACGCCCTGACGGGTGCGGACGTGACGGCCGACCATCACGTTTTCCAGCGCGGTCATCTCGCTAAACAGGCGAATGTTCTGGAACGTTCGGGCGATTCCTGCTTTCGCAACTTCATGCGGTGCTGACGGTGAATACGGTTTGCCGGCGAGTTCGAAGGTACCGGTATCCGGCTGATACAAGCCTGTGAGCACATTGAAGAACGTCGTCTTGCCCGCGCCATTGGGGCCTATCAAGCCATAAATCTGGCCCTTGATGATCTTGACGCCGACTTCGGACAGTGCTTGCAGGCCGCCGAACCGCTTGCTGACACCGGCGATATTCAGAATAATTTGTTCGTGCATATTGTTCTCCTTATGCAGCAACTACGCCGGTTGCGCGTGCAGGCTTGTCCACGTCGATATCCAGATCGGGACGATCCTCGGACTTGGGCGCCGGCCATAATCCGGATGGACGATTGAGCATGATGACGACCATCGCCAAGCCGTACAGCAATTGGCGCAACACTTCGGCTTCGATCAATACGGTGCCAAACAAATTCCGTTGCAGCGGTTCCACCACGTGGCGCAGGATTTCCGGCAATGCCGCCAGAATCACACCGCCCAGGATGACGCCCGGGATATGTCCGATACCACCCAGCACCACCATCGCCAATACGCTGATCGACTCCATCAACGAAAAAGATTCGGGCGACACGAAGCCCTGGAACGACGCGAACATCGCGCCGGCGATGCCACCGAAGGATGCCCCCATCGAGAACGCGAGCAATTTGACATTGCGTGTGTTGATACCCATCGCTTTGGCCGCAATTTCATCTTCACGAATCGCCACCCATGCGCGCCCCAGGCGGGAGTGCTGCAGGCGAAACGTAATAAAAATGATCGCAACACACAATGCCAAAAACAGGAAGTAATAGGCATTCACGGACGGCATCGAAAAACTGCCGAGATGGACAGTCGCCTGCGATCCGGGTTCACCTGCCAGTGACACGCCGAAAATCCGGATCGGGTCGATCATGTTGATGCCCTGCGGTCCGTTCGTGATGTTGACCGGTGCATTCAGGTTATTCATGAAAATGCGGATGATTTCGCCGAAACCGAGCGTCACGATCGCGAGGTAGTCGCCACGCAGTTTCAGTGTCGGTGCACCCAGCAACGCGCCAAAAAATGCAGCCAGCGCGGCACTCAACGGCACGATGAACCATAGCGACAGATGAATGCCGTTTTGCGCAATCTCCGGCCCGAAAATCCACAACAGCGCATGTCCGATCATCGGATATTCGTTCACAAAGGATTCCAATATCGTCGCGAATTGCGGCGATGCCAGGATGCCGGTCATGTAGGCGCCCAACGCATAGAATGCGATATAACCCAAGTCCAGCAACCCGGCAAAACCGACCACGATATTGAGACCAAGGGCGAGCATGATGTACAGCAGGGCGAAGTCCATGATCCGCACCCAGGAGTTACCAAAGTGCATGGCAATGAAAGGGAAAATCACAACCGCGATGCCGATCAGGATCCAGTCTGTATAGGCCTTGCGCGGATTGCGTTTGATGCCAAAATAATTAGCCATGAATATCCCCTTTATGCGCGATCCGCCACACGCTCGCCCATGATGCCGGACGGCCGTAATGTGAGGACAATAATAAGCACAACAAATGCAAAGATATCTTGATACTGGCTGCCCAGGAAGTTACCGGTCAGGTCACCGATGTAACCGGCGCCGAGACTCTCGATCAAGCCCAGCAGGATACCGCCTAACATGGCGCCGTAGATGTTGCCAATGCCACCCAGAACCGCAGCGGAGAAAGCCTTCAGGCCCGGCAGGAAACCCATGGCAAACTGCGCTGATGCATAAGTTGCCCCCCACATCACGCCCGCGACCGCGGCGAGAGCTGCACCGATGGCAAACGTCAGCACGACGACTTTATTGGAATCCACACCCATCAAGCCGGCTACACGGGGATTTTCGGCAGTTGCGCGCATCGCGCGCCCCATTTTTGTTTTTTCAACCAGCAATAACAAGCCCATCATCGACAATGTCGCCAGTATCAGCAGCATCACCTGGGTTGGCGAAATGAGAGCACCGAAGAAATGGAGCGATTCGGACGGCATGACTTGCGGAAAGGTTACCGGGTTGCGGCCCCATATCATCATCGCAAAAGTTTGCAACAGAATTGATACGCCGATTGCGGTGATCAGCGGCGCCAATCGCGGCGCATTGCGCAGTCTCCGGTAGGCGATACGTTCGATCAACACATTGACGGCGATGCACACCGGAATCGCACCAATGATCGCAATGATCAGCTTGACGACACCGGGCAAATCCGGCGCCGCAGTTTGCACTATTTTCAGGATCGTGATACCGACCATTGCCCCTACCATCAGCACATCGCCATGTGCAAAGTTGATCAGATTCAGGACGCCGTACACCATCGTGTAGCCGAGCGCGACCAAGGCATACATGCTGCCGAGAACGAGCCCGTTGATAATCTGTTGGATAAGTGTATCCATAATTTTCTTGCTCTCTAAAAAATCGGATCGAAAAAAGCTGTGACGACGCCAGCGCAATGCATTATGTTGATAAGCAGAAATCATTCCAGGCAAAAAAATCACATTCAGCAAAAATTGCCTGCGCGTCGCTTATGCTTGAGTATTGGTTATAGGAAAAGATGAGTCCGGACTTGCGGATTATTGATGGTGTGACTACTGCTCATGATCTTGTCTTTCCTAAATGGCTTTCGATGGAAATTTTTATCATATTTTTGGCCCTTGCTTATGCACTGTCACTAGAGCGGTTTGCGGGTCTGTGCAAGGGAGCCGAGGTCGGGCCGAGGAGCGCACGTGTACGTGATGTACACCGAGCACCGCAGGCCCGAGATTGGCCCCTTACACTGATTCGCAAACCGCTCTAATACCGAGGCCGATGATATTGCACTCGCGGTGACCGGACAGCGCGATAAGTTGAGCTCTTTGTGCCACATCACAATTTTTGTGTAAAGCAAAAAAGCTTTTTCCCAAACCCGCATTGCAGTAGTGACCGTGATATTGCATTCTGCAAAATCGCCACTTTAAAAAATGAACTTTCTTGTAGAAATTGACTGAATGCTCTAAATTTAATTTCGCACTAGTGGAACGCCATTCAGCCCCTTTGGCAGAGGGAAAGTAACATGCTCCTCGACCCCTGCCAATGGCCGTACGCTCTTGGCACCGCATTCTTTCAATCGGTTGATGACCGCTTGCACCAATATCTCTGGTGCTGAGGCGCCGGCTGTCACGCCAATGCGTGTTTTCCCGTTCAGCCAAGCGGAGTCGATTTGCGAAGCGTTGTCCACCATGTAGGCGGTTACGCCCTTCTTTTCAGCAACTTCACGCAAGCGATTGGAGTTGGAGCTATTCGGACTACCCACCACGATCACCACCTCAACCTGTGGCGCCATGAATTTGACTGCCTCCTGCCGGTTAGTCGTCGCATAACAAATATCGCCTCTTTTCGGCGCCGTGATATTGGGAAATTTATGCTTCAGCGCCGCAATCACGTCCGCAGTATCGTCAACGGACAACGTCGTCTGCGACACATAGGCCAACATGTCGGCGTTGGCCACAATGAGCTTTTCCACATCGGCAACATTTTCAACCAGGTACATGCCCTCTTCCGCCTGTCCCATCGTGCCTTCCACTTCCGGATGTCCGTCATGACCAATCATGATGATTTCACGACCTTCACGACGCATCTTGGCGACCTCGATATGGACCTTGGTCACCAAAGGACAAGTCGCATCGAATACACGCAAGCCGCGCGCGTCAGCCTCGACCTGCACCGCCTTGGACACGCCATGCGCAGAAAACACGACAGTATTGCCGGCCGGGACGTCCGCCAGTTCTTCAATAAAAATCGCACCTTTGGTGCGCAGATCATCAACCACATAGGCGTTATGCACGATTTCATGGCGCACATAGATCGGCGCGCCGAACTGCTGCAACGCGCGTTCAACGATTTCGATCGCACGGTCGACCCCGGCACAGAAACCGCGCGGCTGCGCGAGTAAAATTTCTTTATCCATTTTTAATCCTAAGAACTACGAAATCTTGATCAAGACCAGCGAGGCGATCATTCATTCTCACAATATGCCGATAATTTTCACTTCGAATTTCAGCGTCTGTCCAGCCAAAGGGTGATTAAAATCGAACAATGCATCTTCTGCATCGATTTCACGCAACACGCCGGCAAACCGGCCACCTGAAGGCGCCGCAAACTCCACCACATCGCCAATCGCATAATCCGCATCCGCAGGCGAATTTTCGTCCAGCGTGGCACGCGACACTTTTTGTATTAGATCGGGATTGCGCGGACCGAATGCTTTTTCCGGCTGCAGTTCGAAAGTTTCGCACGCGCCTTCCGGCAACCCGATCAAACACGCCTCGAGAAACGGCGCGAGCTGGCCCGTGCCGAGCTGAAGCGTCGCTGGATTATCCTGAAAAGTGCTGACGATATCCGCACCATCCATGGATGAGAGGCGGTAGTGCAGTGTGAGATAGGCGTTTTCGCCAACAACGATGTATTGTGAATTTGACATTGAAAATCCGGGGTGGCATGATAGCTCGCTATTTTAAGCCACGTTCCTTCTAAACTCCCCCTCTCAAACAGATAATGGCAATCACCGACTGGCCACAAGAACAACGTCCGCGCGAGCGACTCATTAAACATGGCCCGCAAAGCCTGTCCGACGCGGAATTGCTGGCGGTATTCCTGCGGGTTGGCGTAACAGGCAAGAGTGCGGTGGATCTCGGGCGCGACATGGTGGGCCATTTTGGTTCGCTCAATGGCTTGTTTTCCGCGACGCTCACCGATTTTTCGCAGATCAATGGACTTGGGCCGGCCAAATTCGCGCAATTACAGGCGGTGCTGGAACTGGCGCGGCGAGCGCTGGGAGAAGAGTTGAAAGCCGGCGTCACCCTCAGTTCGCCGCAGGCGGTAAAACATTATCTGCAGCTTCTGTTAGGCAGCAAACCATATGAATCGTTTGCCGTGCTGTTCCTGGACGTAAAAAACCGCCTGATTGCCAGCGAAGAGATGTTTCGTGGCACCCTGACGCACACCAGCGTCTATCCGCGTGAAGTCGTCAAGGTGTCGCTAGCGCATAACGCAGCCAGTATCATCATGGCCCACAATCATCCATCCGGCAGTGCCGAACCCAGTGCGGCCGACCATACATTGACGCAAGCGTTGAAGCAGGCCCTTGCGCTGGTAGATGTGCGGGTACTCGATCACTTCGTGGTGGCTGGACGGCAGGTCTACTCATTTGCGGAACATGGACATTTGTAGCAAAGGCAAACCCACGACAAAATTGTTAAATCAATTGATTTTTCATGACACACTTGTTTTCCGCAAGTCATTGAAATATCTGATTTTTTTCGCTATACTCTTGTTTTTTCCAATTTCGGAAATCTTTGAGGAGTAAAACATGGCACGTGTCTGCCAAGTCACCGGGAAGGGGCCGATGGTCGGCAACAACGTTTCCCATGCAAATAACAAAACGAAACGCCGCTTTTTGCCTAACCTGCAAAACCGCCGTTTTTTCGTTGAATCTGAAAATCGCTGGGTATCGCTGCGCTTGTCCAACGCTGGCTTGCGTGTCATCGATAAAATCGGCATTGATGCCGTGCTGGCCGATATGCGCGCCCGCGGCGAAAAAGTCTAACGAATTTTAGAAATTGCGGCATAGAGCGGCAACCTAGGCGTCCTCGCCTACGCGGCCCGCTCTGTTCCCGACTGACAAGATAAAAGGAAAAATCATGGCTAAATCCGGCCGCGACAAAATCAAGCTGGAATCGACCGCAGGCACGGGTCATTTCTACACCACCACAAAAAACAAGCGCACCACGCCTGAAAAAATGGAGATCATGAAGTTCGATCCCAAGGCACGCAAGCACGTGGCATACAAAGAAACCAAGATCAAATAATCGATCCCGGTTCGGCAAAAAGCCCCGCATGATCCAATCATGCGGGGCTTTTTGTTAGGTCCTTCAGTTCAAAAATCCGGAACAGCCTACTTTTTCCAAACGCAAAAAAAACAAAAACGCGACCAGTAAATCGTGATCGCGTTTAGTGGAATGACGTCAGCAGTGGGCGGGAGTGCTAGCGCCCCCTTGGGCGCATCATGACTGCTCGTCGTTTATGCATAACTACGCAAACGCATGGAGAAGTCGCGCAAAGCTTGGATACCGGACGCTTCCGCTCTTGCACACCAGTCTTGCAACTGCTGCAGCAGTTGGTCGCGACTGGCATGCGAACGCTCCCAGATTGCACCAAGTTCGACGCGCATTTCGTGCATCGTTTGCAACGCCTTGCTGTGCGCAAACAATTCCGTAAGCTGCTGCTTTTGCGGCGCCTCCAATTTGGCAGGCTCACGCTGCAGCAACTTTTTGGACGACCTCAGAAAAGCGGCTTCCAGCTTGGCTTTGTCTTTCAATACCTCAAGCTCATCGTGCCATGCCTGCTTCAAGGATTTCGCATATTTCGCAGTCACGTCATAGCGGTTGGCGATGACCGATTGCAGCGTTTCGAAATCAGCAACCAGTTTTTCACGGTCGAATTTCGGCGCCGGCGCTACTTTTTTCACTTTCGCCAAACCCGCGATTTCGAGGATGCGAATGTACATCCAGCCGATATCGAATTCATACCACTTGGACGACAGTTTGGCCGAGGTTCCGAACGTGTGATGATTGTTGTGCAGTTCTTCGCCGCCGATGAGGATACCCCACGGGACGATATTGGTTGCTGCATCGGTGCTTTCATAATTGCGATAACCCCAAAAATGGCCGATACCGTTGATCACGCCGGCTGCAAAAATCGGAATCCACAACATCTGTATCGCCCATACCGTCACACCGATCACACCGAACAGCAACACGTTGATAATCATCATCAGGGCGACACCCTGCCAGCTGTATTTGGTATACAGATTGCGTTCGATCCAGTCATCGGGCGTGCCATGACCATACTTTTCGATCGTCTCGAGATTTTTCGATTCGGTGCGATAAAGCTCCGAACCTTCCAGCAGCACCTTCTTGATGCCTCGTGTTACCGGGCTATGCGGGTCTTCTTCGGTTTCGCACTTGGCGTGGTGCTTGCGGTGGATGGCCGCCCACTCCTTGGTGACCATACCGGTTGTCAACCACAGCCAAAAGCGGAAGAAATGACTCGGAATGGCATGCAAATCGAGCGCACGATGCGCCTGACTGCGATGCAGGAAAATCGTGACAGCCGCAATCGTGATGTGCGTGACAACGAGCGTATAAATAACGACTTCCCAGCTCGTCGCACTCGTAAGACCATTCGATAAAAAATTCAGTACTGCATCAAACATTGTTGATAAAATCAATTCCCACTCCTAAGCTAACTCCATCGTCGCGATTCGCCTGTTGAACGCCAATAGGGAACGCACATTGATTTTTGTTCCGCATTGTACGCTTTTTACAGGTTAAGGCCTATTACCAAAAGGGTCATGCCTTTACTTCGCCAATCAGCCTCATTTCACGTTGCAGATACGGTTCTGTGATTTGATGATTTTGCAGGGCTGCCCAGATTGCGCGATTGACGTCGGACAGCACATTAAGGCGCCCATTTTCGGGGTCCGCAATCCAGAAGCCGATTTCCAGTTCCAGCCCGTCCGCACCAAACTTGATCAGCATTGCTTGCGGCGCCGGTTTTTTCAAGACCCGAGCGACGCTTGCAGTCGCTTCTTCCAACCATCGTATGGCATCATCAATATTTGTTTGATAACTTACGCTGACATGCGTCGCCAGCCGTAATGTCCTATCGGTCAGCGAATAATTCTGTACCGGGCTCAATATCAGCATATCGTTGGGCACGACAGATTCGATGCCATCCAAGCCTTGCACGATGGTATAGCGGGTATTAATTTGCGTCACCTTGCCGTAGTACTTATCAACTGCGACCATGTCGCCCACCGCCAAACTGCGTTCCAGCAGAATCACGAAGCCCGATACATAGCTGCTCACAATTTTCTGCAATCCGAGGCCGATACCGACCCCCAACGCGCCGCCAAAAACGGACAAGACCGTTAAATCGATACCGACCGATGACAGGCTCAACAACACTGCGACGACGACCAACAATGCACGCCCCATGCGCGCCATTGCTGCCCGCAATGACGAATGCACGGTGTCCAATTGCATCAGGCGGTCTTCGAGCGCCGCACCGGCCCAAAGCGCGAGCAGCAACGTTACGATAACTGACACCGCGGCTTGCCAAATAACCAATAGAGGTATCTTGTTACGCCCGACCGGAATCACGACCTCTTCGAGATACCGTATGAGCTCGGGCCACAATCCCGTGATATAAAGGGCAACACAGGCCCAGACTAGGGCAGCAAAGACCTTTTCAAACAACAGCATAAAACTGCCGACTTGGCCGCCTCGGACAAAAATCCGTCGCAGTACATAGAACGCCAGACGAATCAGCGCGAATGATGCGACCAACGGTATGGCGACGCGCAGCAGATTGATATGATGCCATTTCGCGAGCAGCGGTTTTGCAATTACGATCAAGGTCAACGCCAAGAGCGGAGAAAGAACGCGAGAAAAACTCTCGACTCCCACACGCATCACCCCCAATTGCACATCCTTCACGGCAACCGTCGCCCGCAATGCCCGCGCTAATCCCCACCCGGCCACAACGCAAATAACCAGAGCACCGATTTGCCACAGCATGCCGGGATCCTGCAAATCGGACCAAAGATCGAGCCAGAGACTGGAGAGCGGAGCTGTCGTCATTTTTTATATTGCATTGCGTCTTGTCGATGCCGCTCCCAATTCAACGTGTATTGGGATGCGAGCGAGGGGTTTCTGCGCACGATGATGATATTTTCGGCATTCTTGTGCTGCGCGTTCCAAGTGAAATTGAAACTGCCGGTGATCACAGTGGCGTCCGGCGTCGCAGCATCAATCACGACAATCTTGTTGTGGGCATTTTGATATTTCGTCTCCAGCCACACTGGAATGCCGGTAGCTGCCAAGTCCGGCAGCATTGACGATTCGGTTTTGGAGAGTTGTTCCGCATCGGCCAATACGCGCACGTCAACACCACGTCGGTATGCAGCGATCAGCGCATTCGCGATCTTCTTGCTGGTCAATAAATAGGCCTGCACCAGCACTTGCCTGCGTGCGCCAGCGATTTCATCGATGATCACGCCTTCAACATCATCCCATGGCGCAAATGCGGCTTGCAGCGTGCCTTGTGCGGCCATCGCCGGGGCGGCGTCTCGTGCGATGGCATGGGGCGCAACGATGCCGGTGCAAATGCATGTTACGCCAATGGCGAGCCATTGCCTCATTTTTTACGTTCAAGTACCGCGGCAAAAAAACCGTCTGTTTGATGCTCATGCGGCACAAGCGTCAAGTAGTCCTGCATGTCCAGCACTATTTTTTGTTCGGCCAACACGTCTTTCATCGGCACCAGCACAAAATCCTCATGAAAAGACATGAACTGCGTGACGATCGCCTCATTCTCTTCGTCGAGCAAACTGCAAGTCGCATAGACTAGCCGCCCACCTGGCTTCACCAAGCGCGCGGCGCCGGACAAGATGGCAATCTGCTTGGCATTCAATTCGACCAGGGACACCGATGTCTGGCGCCATTTGACGTCGGGATTGCGGCGCAAGGTGCCCAAACCGCTGCACGGCGCATCGACCAATACACGGTCGATTTTTCCGGCCAAACGCTTGATTTTTGCATCATTTTCATGCGCGATCAACACTGGATGCACATTCGACAGGCCGCTTCTGGCCAGGCGCGGTTTCAGTTTACCCAAACGCTTTTCCGATACGTCAAATGCGTACAGGCGTCCTGTGTTGCGCATCGCTGCACCCAGGGCCAAGGTCTTGCCGCCGGCACCGGCGCAGAAATCGACGACCATCTCGCCGCGTCTGGCACCAACTACCTGGGACAATAATTGACTGCCCTCGTCCTGCACTTCGATCGAACCGTTTTTGAACAATGGAAGATTCTGCAGCGCGGGCTTTTTCAGTATCCGGATACCCAACGGCGCATAAGGCGTCGGCTCGCACAGGATCGGTGCTGTCGCCAGTTCAGCGATCACGTCATCACGCGTGGATTTCAGTGCGTTGACACGCAGATCTAGCGGCGCTGGCCGGTTCAATGCCTCAGCCAGTTGCAGCATTTTTTCCTCGCCATGCCGTGCAACCAGCTTGTCGAACAACCATTGCGGAAAGTTCGCACGCAACGCGGCGGGCAAGGTAGCACGGTCGATTTGCATCACGCGGTTCAGCCAGTCGGTTTCTTCAACCGACAATCCACCGAGTGCATCAACACCGACGGCATCGGCCAAACCGAGCAAGGTCAAGCGTCGCATTGTCGGGCCGGCTCCGGATTCGGAGAAACTCGCGTATACGGATTTGTTGCGCAAAAGGCCATACACGCCCTCGGCGATTGCACCCCGTTCGCGGGAACCGATCTTGGGGTGATCTTTAAAATAACGTGACAAGGTAACGTCCGCCGGGCCGGTAAAACGCAAAATCTCGCGTAGCACTTCTTCCGTGAAGCCAACGACGGCTGGTGGCAATCTCATACAGAATCCTTCTAATAATCTTGTTTGCTGCCGTGCTACTGCAGGTCTGTGACGACATGCACGTGGCTGTTTTCGAGAGTCAGCTTGCCCTCGATGAACGAGCGAACAGCGCGCGGATAAATCACATGTTCCTGAACCAGCACGCGTGAGGACAGCATCTCTTCCGTGTCGCCGGCCAGTACTGGCACTACCGCTTGCGCCACAACCGGCCCATGGTCAAGGTCCGCCGTGACAAAATGCACTGTGGCGCCATGTACCTTGACGCCTGCTGCCAACGCCTGGCGATGCGTTGAGAGGCCGGGAAAACTCGGCAACAATGATGGATGAATATTGAGCATGCGGCCGGCGTAATGTTCGACGAACGGCGCCGTAAGAATGCGCATAAAGCCTGCGAGCACCACCAGATCGGGCGCGAACCGGTCAATCGCGACTTGGAGTGCAGCATCGAATGCCTCACGCGTGGGGAAATTCTTATTGGCTACGACTGCGGTCGGGATGCCTTGTTCCGCAGCGAACACTAATCCTTCAGCATCGGCCTTATTGCTGATCACCGCAGCGATCCTGGCCGGCCATTGTTCCGCCTGCGCAGCACGGACGATGGCTTGCATATTGCTGCCACGCCCTGAAATCAAAATAACGATATTTCTCATGGCGCGCATTGTACCGTACCGTTGCGGTCCGGATGCCGGCGTCAAGCCAATAAAAAAGGTCGGCGTTTTAGCGCTTCGTGACAGCGTGGTGTTTATTGGAAGGAATAAAACACGCGAAACGAGACCTTTTTATCAGCCCAAAAATCGGCCGCATCGCGGAACACGTCCAGCAGCGTTTCGCGTGCTTCCTTATCGAACTTCGGGGTATTCGGCAATTGTTCCAAAACCACCAGGAAACCGGGCTGCGGTCCCGCTTTATGCGCCAAATCCGTCAGGCAATCACCCAGCGCGTCGAAATTCTTGCCGAAGTGTTTCGGAAAATGAAACGCGTCAGCGATGATAGCCAGAACTTGCTGCTTGGTTGTCGCTTCTGCACAGTATGCGTACAGGAAATGGTGTCCAAGTCGAGCTGCCTCTTCCTGCAAATCAGTCACGCGGAATGCACGGATGGACTGCACCACATTGGGTGGCACGGTTGTCAACAGGTTCATTTCTCCCTCAACTCGTGTGGTCATAGTTGCATTTATTCTGTGCAGTGACTCTGTTCGCATGCCATTACTCTTTTATTCGCTTGAACGTCGCATAATGATCGTCGGTAAAATAAAAATCCTGTGACGCCACCGGCTCGCCGCCGACAATAATGCGTCGTGCGCCACGGTTGTGCGCTCCCGCGGTCTTGACCGTAAACTCGTGATAATACCCGCGCTTCTGCTTGGGTAAAATCCCCTCATAATTGCCAAATACGGCACCGTCCTTGGCATATGGAAAAGGCCCACCCTGCTTGATCAATACCAGCGTCTTCCTCGCTTCGACCGGCAAACCAGCCCATGAAATCGTCCCGATCGATACCGCATCTCTTGCAAAAACCTGAAAAGACAAAAATAACGCAACGAGATAAAGTAAGCCACTTCTCAGTGCATTGGCATTCACAGTTGCTTCCTTATGTCTTTCATTGCAAATAAGACAATAATTAAAAACTTAGATACCGTAGGGTAACGTGTTGTACTAAACGAATCAACCTGTATGGATACAAATTGTTTCAATAATTACCGCGATCTTGCCAATCCTCTGTAGTCCTTTGCCACGATTCTGGCGTTAAATAGAGATGGGTTATGTGCCGCAATATTGAAGGAGGACCATGATGAAAAACGTTTCTAGAATAGCAATCACAGCATCAATCGCAGGTGCAGTCTTGATGTTAAGCACCCCATTGGCAATGGCACATGATCACGCCCGCGTGAATTGGTCGGTTAGTGTCGGCACTCCCTATCCAGCACCAGTTTATGACCCGCCGGTCGTTTATGTGCAGCCGCAGCCTGTATATGTGCAACCGCAACGCGTGTATGTGCGGCCGCAACCCGTGTATGTGGAGCGCGCGCCGGTTGTGCAATACCGCGGTTACTACCCGCAACCGTACTATGTTGAAGAAGTACGTTACAAAAAACACCATCCCTGGAGGCACCACCGCTATCACAATGACGATTGATCGCTTCATTCACGCCTTGAACGGCATGATTGGTCTTTTTGATTTTCGAAGCTTCCGTATCCTACGCACTTACACTCGAATTCGTTACGATGCCACCGAGAGAAGTGTTGGCGCCGTTTTCTGCACCGAAAAATGTCAGCACATCCGCGCGGCGCGCAAATACGTCGCGCTGCCCCAGTCGGATGAGTTCACAGGTATAGCTGGATTCAAATAACAGATACGATGCCAGCGCCGAGCCCCGCACCTCGGTCGCTCCGATCCCTGCCAGCATCATTCTGATCGGGCCGGGCAAGCTGCCGACGTAGCGGCTCGCTATTTCGTCCAGGCGCTCGGACGGCGCAATGATCAGCATCTCGATCGGCCGCAACGGCGTCTTGGCTTTTTGCTCTTCCGTTAAGAATGAGAGTGTCAAATTAATACGATTCATCCGCTCGATATCGATCGCCAGACTATCGAGGAAGATGCTGGACATCGCATGACCGGCAATTTGCGCCAGACTGGGATACTGCGCAAATTGCGACGTATCGCGCGCCGGTTCGACCAGTCGTCCCGCGCCGATCACCAGCACCTTTTCGGCGCCCAAATGAATTGCAGGGGAAATCGGCGCCAGTTGGCGCATCGATCCATCGCCGAAGTATTCGCGACGGCCGTCGCAGTAAATCGGTGTCGCCGGAAAAATCAGCGGAATAGCGGAAGAGGCCAGTAAATGTTCAAGGCCGATCTGGCTGCGCATGGCAATACGCTGCATGCGTATCCACGGCTCGATATCCGCCTCGGTCTGATAAAAAGTGATGTGCTGCCCAGCCGTGTACGACGATGCGGTCACTGCCAGCGCATGCAATGAGCCGTCCAGCAGCGCGGCATCGAGCCGCGGAAAATTCAGCATCCGGTTCAACAACGTGACCAGGGGCGTATTATCCAGCAGCGAGCTCGGCGGATGCGCATGCCATTTGCGCAGTAGCCAGCCGAACGACAACAGTGACAGCCATTTCGCACTTGAACGCATTACACCCAGCGAGTCGGCGCGGTATACCTGCTCGACCGTGAAGTGTTCCCAGATACGCACAACCTTTTCCAGCCCCTCGCCGAAATTGTCGGCATGGCACGCAAGCGCGGTCGCATTGATGGCGCCAGCGGAGGTACCGCAAATGATATCGTAGGGATTGCGATCCGGTGCCCAACCGGCTTCCTGCAGAATGGAAGAAATAGCTTGCAAAACACCGACTTGGTACGCTGCTCGCGCACCGCCTCCGGTCAAAACAAGTCCTGTTTTCTTTTTGTCTCCCATAGCAAGAGATTAGCAGGGAGTTTATTGTTTGTGGAGAACAGAGGCCATTGCTGCATTAAAAAAACAACGCCGGTCAAACCCGGCGTATTGATGTGCGTTCAAGCGGAAAGTCAATCGCCTTTCACGATACCCTCGCGCCGCGGGTCGGCGCCGCCGAACCACATCTCTTCACCATGGATATTCACACGCATGATGCCTTGCAAGCCGGAGGTTTGTTCCATCACCCGCACGTTATGGCCTTTGGCCTTCAGCGCCTCGACCAAGGCATCCGATACGCGCCCCTGCTCCAGCTCGGTAGGACCGTTGCGACTACCGAAGTTCGGCAAGCTGATTGCCTGCTGCACATTCAATCCCCAATCCATCGTGCCGACCAATACCTTGCCGATGTAATTGATGATCGCGGAACCGCCCGGCGAACCGGTCGACAACAGCAGCTTCTTGCTGTCCTTGTCGAACACGAAAGTCGGCGCCATCGAACTGCGCGGCCGCTTGCCGGGCTGTACCCGATTCGCGATCGGGCCATTCGCATCGGCGACATCGAAGGAGAAATCGGTCAACTGGTTGTTGAGTAAAAAACCGTCGACCATCTGGCGCGAGCCAAATGCATCTTCGATCGTGGTCGTCATCGAGATCGCATTACCGTTGGCGTCGACGATCGAAATGTGCGATGTCGAAGGCAATTCGGGCGAGGTGTCCAAACCCCATGCAACACTCATTGCGGGCGGCGTACCGAACTTGGCTGGCCCCATCGATTTGTCGGTGATAAATGCAGCGCGCTCGGCCAAGTACTTTTTATCCAACAATGGCTTGATGCTGTTGCCCGGCAGCGGCACAAAATCGGTATCGGCCACATAGCGGCCGCGATCTGCATAGGCAAGACGTCCCGCTTCCGAAAACAGGTGAATCGCATCCGCATTCGGCCTCCCCTCTTTCGGCGCAAAACCGCTGATATCCCGGGTCTCCAGCATACCCAGCATTTGCGCAATCGCGATGCCGCCGGATGATGGCGGCGGCATGCCGCACACGATCCATTTTTTGTAATCGGTGCAGACCGGCTCGCGCACTTTCGCCTGGTAGCCGGCAATATCGGCAGCGCTCAAGCCGCCCGGATTGGCCGGATGGCTTTTGACTTTGGCTTCGATGTCTTGCGCAATGTAGCCTTTATAAAAAGCGTCGGCGCCGCCGGTAGCGATTTCGCGCAGTACGTTCGCCAGTTCAGGATTTTTCAGTACATGACCGACCGATCGCGGATTGCCTTCCTGATCGTAAAAATACGCGGCAGCCTCTGCATCGTTTTTCAGGTATTTTTCGGACTTGAGCAAGGTATGCAAACGCGGGCTGACCGCAAAGCCGTCATTGGCCAGTTTGATCGCCGGCACAAACAATGTCGCCCAAGGCAGCTTTCCATACTGCTTGTGCGCCAATTCCAGCATGCGTAACACGCCGGGCACGCCGGTCGAACGGCCGCCGACCACGCCATCGTAAAAGCTCATGGCCTTGCCGTCCGCCGTCTGAAATAGTTTTTCAGTGGCGGTAGCAGGCGCAGTCTCGCGCCCATCAAACGCCTTGACTGTGCTGCCATCGAAATGCATCAGGAAAGCGCCACCGCCAATGCCGGACGACTGCGGTTCCACCAACGTCAGTACCATCTGTGTTGCAATTGCCGCATCGATCGCAGAGCCGCCCGCCTTCAGGATCTGATAGCCGGCATCGGTCGCCAGTGGACTGGCCGCGGCGACCATGAATTTTTTCGACACCACGCCGGCTTTCTCGGCATAGCCGCTCGCCGCCTCCGGTGCCTGCATGCCGGTTTCGGGTACCTTGTGCTGGAAAGTCGGCGCAGTCGTGCATGCACTTGACAGCGCTGCGGCAAACGCGATGGAAATCAATCTGGCTCTGATCATTAGCGCCTCTGAAAATAAAAAGGCAAGCGCGAAGCTTGCCTAGTGCGTATAGCCAACTTGGCTGCGACTGTCATTGCACATTTCAATCCTTGCAATCGACAGCAATCGATTACGCCTGCAGTCTCGGTGTCTTTTTTGACGAAAAAAATACCGCAGATGAATTGTTCTTATCGCGATTACTTCGGTTGCATGCGGATCGCGCCATCGAGACGGATCGTTTCACCATTCAACATCACGTTCTCGATAATCGTCTTGGCCAGATGCGCATATTCCGCCGGGCGACCCAGACGCGGCGGGAACGGCACCATGCGGCCCAACGCATCCTGCACTTCTTGCGGCATACCAAGCAGCATTGGCGTCTCGAAGATGCCGGGAGCAATCGTCATCACGCGAATACCGTTGCGTGACAGATCGCGCGCCATCGGCAGCGTCATGCCGGCCACCGCGGCTTTCGATGATGCATACGCGGCTTGCCCGATCTGGCCGTCGAACGCAGCAACCGATGCGGTATTGATGATTACGCCGCGCTCGCCCTGGTTGGTGGCGTCGGTCTTGGCCATCGCATCGGCGGCCAGACGCGCCATGTTGAAGGTGCCCACCAGATTGATATTGATCGTGCGCTGAAATGCATCCAGCGGATGCGGGCCGTCTTTGCCGACCGTTTTTATCGCGGGCGCCACACCGGCGCAATTGACCAGACCGCGCAAAGTGCCCATCGAGGTCGCGGCATCGACCACCGCTTTACCATCGGCTTCGGAGGTGACATCGCATTTGATGAACTTGCCTTTCAATTCATCAGCGAGTTTCTCGCCGGCGTCAACTTGCACATCGGCCAATACTACTTTGCCGCCGCTGTCGACGATCATGCGCGCGGTCGCGGCACCCAACCCGGACGCGCCACCGGTGATAATGAATACGCTGTTTTCGATTTGCATTCTTTCCTCTTTGAAAATTGAGAATTTGCATGACGTTTACGTAAACGTCAGATGATATTCATTGTAGCGAATTTTTGCGCGAAAAAGAAAAAAGGCAGCCGAAGCTGCCTTTTTTCTACGCAATGCAATTGCTACGGTTTGGCTGGCACCGGCATAGCAGCGGTGGCTGGCCCAATGGCCGCCGGCATGCTGACCGTAGTCACCGGTGCGCCATGCATTGCCCCTAGTTGCATGCCGGTCGCAGGCAACAAAGGTACCAGCAGCAATGCCACGATGTTAATGATCTTGATCAGCGGATTGACCGCAGGCCCGGCAGTGTCCTTGTACGGATCTCCGACGGTATCCCCGGTCACGGCTGCCTTGTGCGCTTCCGAACCTTTGCCTCCGTGATGACCGTCTTCAATGTACTTTTTCGCGTTATCCCATGCACCGCCGCCGGTAGTCATTGAAATCGCGACGAACAGGCCCGTGACAATGGCGCCCATAAGCAAGCCGCCCAACGCGGCTGGTCCGAGAATCATGCCCACCAGAATCGGCACCACAACCGGCAACAGTGAAGGGATGACCATTTCCTTGATCGCTGCGGTGGTCAGCATATCGACCGCCTTGTCGTACTCTGGCTTGCCACTGCCATCCATGATGCCCTTGATGTCACGAAACTGACGCCGTACCTCAACCACAACTGCACCGGCCGCGCGTCCCACTGCCTCCATTGCCATCGCACCGAACAGATAAGGAATCAAGCCACCGATGAAGAGGCCGACGATGACCATCGGGTTCGACAGATCGAAGGACGTGCTTTTGCCAACCGAATCCAGCGCATGCGTGTAATCAGCAAACAGAACCAGCGCCGCCAAGCCGGCCGAGCCGATCGCATAACCTTTCGTGACGGCCTTGGTTGTGTTACCGACTGCATCGAGAGGATCGGTGATCGCGCGCACCGAGTCCGGCATGTGCGACATTTCGGCGATGCCGCCGGCGTTATCGGTGATCGGGCCGTATGCGTCGAGCGCGACAATAATGCCTGCCATCGACAGCATCGATGTCGCGGCGATCGCAATGCCGTACAGTCCACCCAGCCAATAGGCAACCAGGATCGCGATACACACCGCCAGCACCGGGTAGGCGGTCGCTTTCATCGACACGCCGAGACCCGCGATGATATTGGTGCCATGACCCGTGGTCGAAGCTTGCGCGACGTGTTGCACGGGTTTGAAGTCGGTACCAGTGTAGTACTCGGTGATATAGACCATCAAGCCGGTCAACACGATACCCACGACGGCGGAGCCCATCATCGGCATGCGCATCGCTTCCGGCATCAATTGCCACGTGACAACGGCAAAACCGATCAGTGACAGGCCGGCTGCCCACCACAGCCCGGTATATAGCGCCCACATGATTTTCTTGCCCGGCTTAGCCTTGACCATCGAGCAGCCGACGATCGATGCGAGGATCGACACACCGCCCAGCAGCAACGGATACAGCGCAGCCTGCAGTTCCGCGCCTTGGATCATCAATGTGCCGAGCAGCATCGTCGCGATCAACGTAACAACATAAGTCTCGAACAAGTCGGCCGCCATACCGGCACAGTCGCCAACGTTGTCGCCGACGTTATCGGCGATCACTGCAGGATTACGCGGATCATCTTCCGGAATGCCGGCTTCGACTTTACCGACCAGATCGGCGCCGACGTCCGCACCCTTGGTGAAAATGCCGCCGCCCAGACGCGCAAAAATCGAAATCAGTGAAGCGCCGAACGCCAGACCAATCAGAGGCTTGATGATGTCGTGCAGCGACGCTGCGCCAGCTTGACCAGAAGATATCAGGTACCAGTAAAAAATTGTGACGCCCAAGAGGCCCAAGCCCACCACCAGCATGCCGGTGATCGCGCCGCCCTTGAAGGCAACATTGAGCGCTTCATTCATGCCTTGGGTCGCTGCCTGTGCAGTACGGACATTGGCGCGCACCGATACATTCATGCCAATGAAACCGCAAGCGCCTGACAACACCGCGCCGACCAGGAAGCCCAGTGCCGTGATCAAACCCAAACCAGGGAGAATCGCAATAATGACGAATAGTGCCGCACCGACGATGGCGATGGTGCGGTACTGGCGCGCCAGATAGGCTGCCGCACCCTGTTGAATTGCCGCGGCAATTTCCCGCATCCGTGCATTGCCGGCGTCCTGTTTCAGAATCCAACTGCGAGACATCAAACCGTAGATAACGGCGATAATGCCGCACACTACAGGGAACCACAAGCCTGCTGCCATATTGACTCCTCCTCGTTATTGTCACGATATTGCCACGACAAAATTAGACATTTCGGAGAACGGCGGCGGCAGGTATCGTTGCTGCAATCGATATCGGCTATCGTCATTCCGCAATACTGCATACTGCAAAACTTTCCGCTGAGTCTGGTGCTGCGATGCTTGTGATTTGATCACGATCAAGCGCACGAAAAAAAAGCGGACACATGGTCCGCTTCATTTAATCTGCCAATGCCTTGAATGCATTGTCACGAATGGTCTCGACAGGTCCGACACCGGCGATCTTGCGGTATTTCGGCGCTCCCGGCTGACCGGACTCGGCCCACTTATTGTAGTAGTCGATCAGCACTTCAGTTTGATCGTGATAAATAGAAAGGCGTTTTTTGACGGTTTCTTCCTTGTCGTCGTCGCGCTGGACCAATTCTTCACCAGTCACATCGTCTTTGCCCTCGACCTTCGGCGGATTGAATTTGACGTGGTAAGTACGACCAGACGCAGGATGCACCCGTCGACCGCTCATGCGCTCGATAATCGCTTCATCCGGCACGTCGAGTTCCAATACGTGGTCGATTGCAACACCGGCTTCCTTCATTGCGTCTGCCTGCGGAATGGTGCGTGGAAAGCCATCGAACAGATAGCCATTGGCGCAATCAGGCTGCTTCAGACGATCCTTGACCAGCCCGATAATAATGTCGTCCGACACCAGAGCACCCGCATCCATCACTTTTTTGGCAGCCAGCCCCAAGGGCGTACCGGCCTTGACTGCTGCACGCAGCATGTCGCCGGTCGAAATTTGCGGAATATTGAACTTCTCTTTGATAAAGTTGGCTTGCGTGCCCTTACCGGCACCAGGCGCTCCTAAAAGGATGAGGCGCATTGCTTAATTTCCTAAACGAGTTTTGAATTCCTTACGGTGGCTCTAAGCCATTACCACCCTGAGATATGCTTTTTACCACACGAACTTTGCACGAAACTTACCACAAAAATTCACCAAATCGGTGCTTTGCCGCCGATTTCCGCAAATTCATTGCCCGAAATGCCGTCTGACGCGCACCAGGTCTTCCGGCGTATCGACACCGGCTGCAGGGTTGTTTTGTGTTATATGCACCGCAATCGAGAAACCATGCCACAGCACCCGTAATTGCTCCAAGGCTTCGACGTGCTCCAGTGGTGACGCAGCGAGCTTTGGGTAAGTCTGCAAAAATGCATTGCTGTATGCATAGAGGCCGATATGGCGCAACGGAGCGTAGCCTGTCGGCATCGCTTCTTTAGATTGCGCGAAGCCGTCGCGATGCCAAGGGATCGTGGCCCGCGAAAAATAAAGCGCCCGCCCCGCCTTATCCAGCACGATTTTCACGACATTGGGATTGAAGACATCGGCCACATCGTCAATCGCATGGGCGGCGGTCGACATCGGAACATCGGCATCAATCTTCGCTGCGGTGGCGGCAATCAGTGCGGGATCGATCATGGGTTCATCGCCCTGCACGTTGACCACCACCGCATCGGCCGCCAGCTCCATGGCCGCTGCCACTTCCGCAATGCGGTCGGTGCCGGACGGATGGTCGGCGCGCGTCATGTGCACCGTTACCCGATGCGCCTGACAGGCCGCAAATATGTCCGCATGGTCGGTTGCGACGACGACTTGCGCAGCGCCGGACTGTGCGGCGCGCTCGGCCACGCGCACGACCATGGGTTTGCCGCCCAAGTCCGCCAATGGCTTGTTCGGCAGGCGGGTCGATGCGAGACGGGCTGGAATAATGACGGTGAAGGACATCGGAGACGATCGTTTTTTATTTGTAGTGCGGAGGATAGGTTGCCCCGCTTATTTACCGGACTGCACACCACCACCCGACGCTGCATTCAACTCACGCGCTTCGTCCGCCCACATGACCGGAATGCCGTCGCGGATCGGATAGGCAAGCTTGTCGCCATTGCAGATCAGTTCTTGCGCTTTCTTGTCGTATGTAAGCGGCCCCTTGCAGATTGGGCAAACCAGGATATCAAGCAGTCGGGTGTCCACGCAGTTTCTCCACTATTTGTTCTGCCAGCGCACGGTCGATGCGCGCTGTAACGGGCACGACCCACAGTCTCGGGTCGTTTTTGATTGCATCAATTTGGCTACATTTTACTGCATCCTTCTCGGTAATCAGGATGATATCGGCTTGTACATTGCCAAAAGGATGATCGGCAAAATCGTGATGGTCCGGCAGCGGAAGCGCATCAAAAGAGAGATCGGCCACGCGCAGCATGGCGAAAAAACGTTCAGGGTTGCCGATTCCGGCGGCGGCGACAATACGGGGGACGACACGACCTGGGGTTTGGAATGACTGCAGCGATCGCAATGCAATGCGTTGCGATCGATCCGATAAACGCTCGGCGTACTCACCTTCCAGGATCATGCGAACAGGATTGCCGGAAATATCGTCCGGCATTTGCTGCGCATTTAATACAGTGAAGTCGCGCCGCCGCGATGCTGATTCACGTAAAGGTCCAGCAGGCAACAACCAACCATTGCCGGCACCGCGCGCATCGAACAGCACGATTTCAATATCTCGCTGCAATGCATAATGTTGCAAACCATCGTCCGACACGATCACATTGACCTCGGGATGCGCCGCCAATAGCGCGCGTGCCGTTGCCGCCCGGCTGCGTCCGACCATCACGGCGGCTTGTGTACGCTGAGCAATCAACAAAGGTTCATCGCCCGCCTCCTGCATCCGTGAAGCCGAAGTCACTGGCCGCGGCGCATCGCCTTGTGCGCCATAGCCGCGTGAAATAACGCCAGGCACATATCCTGCGTGCCGTAATGCATCAATCAGCCATATCGTGAAAGGCGTCTTGCCGGTACCACCGACAAACACGTTGCCAACGATAATGACCGGCACCGGCAAGCGAGTCGACGGCAGTACGCCGGCTTGGTACAGGCCGCGCCGCAGCGCTGTCAGCATTTGAAACAGCAAGGAAACCGGCCACAAGAGCCGCGCCAACAATCCGCGTCGTGCCCAGCTACGCGTCAGGATTGATTCGAATCGGGAGCGCGCAGAGGACAAGCCGATAATTCCGTAAGGTGAGTAATGCGCAGCTAAATTTCCGCTACGCGTTTTCCATTCATGGCCTGCTGGATGAGAAACCGAGGTATGTCTATTTCTTGCCGCCGGTCTGCGCTGTAAACGTCACTTTGTCAAAACCAGCCAAGCGTGCCGCTTCCAGCACGTTGATCACTGACTGGTGGGATGTGGCCGCATCGGCATTGATAATGACGACCGGGTCCTTGGACGACTCGCCCTTGCCATTCGCCGCAGTCTTCAGTTCGTCGGCCAGTCCCGTCGCATCGCGTACGGCGACTTGCGTATTGTTCACCGCATAGTGCCCTTCGGCGTCCACGCCGACATTGATCTCGAACGGGCGCTCCATCGCCTTTTCCGCATCGGCTGTGGGCAAGGTGATTTGCAGCGCGGTGAGTTTGCTGTAGGTGGTCGTGACCATCAGGAAAATCAGGATCACCAGCAGTACATCGATGAACGGAATCAGGTTGATTTCCGGGTCTTCGCGGCCTTTGCCTTTGCGGAAGTTCATGGATGCACCTTGCTATTTGCGCTTGCCGTGCACGGTATCAACGAACTTCACCGCCTGTTGCTCCATATCGATGATGAAGCTATCGACCAGAGCGCGAAAATGACGGTAAAACACCAGGGTCGGCATCGCAATCGCCAAGCCGAAACCGGTATTGTAGAGCGCCACCGAGATGCCATGCGCCAGTTGTGCCGGGTTAGCGCCGGTGGCATTTTGCGCACCGAAAATTTCGATCATGCCGACCACGGTGCCGAACAGGCCCATCAGCGGTGCCAAGGTGGCGA
The DNA here is from genome assembly GCA_966250375.1 of uncultured Oxalobacteraceae bacterium. Classification (GTDB taxonomy): domain Bacteria; phylum Pseudomonadota; class Gammaproteobacteria; order Burkholderiales; family Burkholderiaceae_D; genus CAMLDH01. Next base: position 14,379 of record CBINHE010000002.1, on the reverse strand, counting down.
TCGTGCCCAGTGTCGTCAGGAAACGCTCCAGCTCATGGGCGGCTCCGCGCCCGGCCTCTTCGATCGATTCTTTCATCTCGTCGCGCGGCGCATCGACATTGCGCAGGCCGGCGGCCAGCACCCGGCCCAACGACGAATTCTGTTCGAGATTGGAAACAACTTCGGCGTTGATCTTGCCGTTGTGATAAACGCGGATGACTTCCTGGAGCAAATTTGAGGGCAAAATGCGGCTACGGCGCAGGTACAATATTCGCTCGATGATCAATGCGAGTGCAATCACAGAGGCGATCAGCAGCAGCCAGATCGGCCATCCTGCAGCTTGAATAATGGCGAGCAAAAGAAGCTCCTTCTTAAAGAAATCGGCACGCAAGCGGATACGCGCACTGGAAATGAGGGTTTGATTCGATCTGAATTTTCATGTCTTGGCCGGACCAATAATTCGGTTCGGTTGTCTGGATGCAGAATGTAACGTGTTGCGCCATTGTGAGCAAGTCTCGACATGCTATAAATTATTTCCAAAGTTCTTCACATTTACTGTGGATAACTTTGTGAGTAACTTCCCAGATATTTCTTAAATACTTGATTTCAAAGAGATTTAGTTTGCTGCTTGGAAATGAGGCACTTTTTATTTCCCTATAAAAATCAATTACTTAGAGAAAACTCCCTATATTTTCAAATGCTTATGAAAAAAATATGCCCGTTCGACGTGCCTGTGGACAGGTTTTACTGCCGGACACAACATGAATTTTGACAACGTTTCAGAGAACACATATTCCAAGCCCTCTGTGCTAACAGTATCGGCGCTGAACCAGGCAGTGGCGCGGATGCTGGAGCGCAACTTCCCGTTGGCATGGGTCACGGGGGAAATTTCCAATTTCACGCGAGCCGCATCGGGTCACTGGTACTTCACGCTCAAGGACGACGGGGCCCAAGTGCGGGCAGTGATGTTTCGCGGCCGTGCACAATATGCGGATTTCGCGCCGCGCGAAGGCGACAAGGTGGAAGTCCGGGCACTGGTGACGCTGTACGCGCCGCGCGGTGATTATCAGCTCAGTGTCGAGGCAATCCGCCGCGCCGGCGTCGGCAATCTGTATGAAGCATTCCTGCGGCTGAAAGAAAAATTGAATGCGGAAGGTTTATTCGATCCCGATCGCAAGCGGCCGCTGCCTGTATTTTGCAAAATCATCGGCATCGTTACCAGTCTGCAAGCAGCCGCACTGCGCGACATCCTGACCACGCTGCGGCGGCGCGCGCCGCATGTCCACGTCATCCTGTATCCGACACCGGTGCAAGGAGAAGGCGCGGGACAGAAAATCGCGCAAGCGATTGCCACCGCCTCGGCCCGCGCCGAATGCGATGTGCTGCTGGTATGCCGCGGCGGCGGCAGTATCGAAGACCTGTGGTCGTTCAATGAAGAAGTCGTTGCCCGAACGGTTGCCGCGTGCGCGATGCCTGTCATCTCTGGCGTCGGACATGAGACCGATTTCACGATCGCCGACTTCGCCGCCGACCTGCGGGCACCGACGCCGACTGCTGCCGCAGAAATGGCCGCAACGCCACACGCGGACTGGATCGCAACGCTGGATACGCATGCCGACGATCTGACCCGTGCCATGCGGCGACAGTTGGCCAATGCGGCGCAAACGCTGGATTGGCTATCGCACAGATTGGCAAGTCCGGCCGCCACCATCGCGCACGAGCGCTTGAAGCTGCAAGGCTTGCAAAGCCGCCTGGCGCATGCCACGCGTACGCCGTTGACCCGTGCCCGGTTTGCGGCAATGCAGTTGGGTACGCGCTTGAAGGCCCAACTCCCCGACGTCGCACCGCATCGGATACGTCTGAACGACAACACGCGACGCCTGAATACCGCGCTCGCCACGTTTTCATCCAGGCAGCGACAAGGGCTTTCCGCACTTGCTGCGCAACTGGAATTACTCAATCCGCAGCGCACACTGGAGCGCGGTTATGCGATTGTTACCGATGCCAAAGGCAAGGTCATACGCGGGCCGAAAGAACTGCATCCGCGCGGCCTCGTCAATATCCGTCTGGCGGAAGGATGTGCGGAGGTAGGCATTGCGAGTGTGCAGGAAACGCTGGAATGACCTTGCATTAAAGGGCGGCGTTTTGTGGATCATCAAATTGCAAATTGGTTGGCTACTGCAGGCAATCGACATCCGACATACAATTGAGGTCTTTCAAAAATACCATCTATCTATCCAACAACTGAAAGGATGCACCATGGAACATACCCTCCCTCCCCTGCCTTACGCAATGGATGCTCTGCAGCCGCACATTTCCAAAGAAACGCTCGAATACCACTACGGCAAACACCATCAAGCCTACGTGACCAACCTGAACAACCTGATCAAAGGCACTGAATTCGAAAGCGCCTCGCTAGAAGACATCATCAAGAAATCATCCGGCGGCGTGTTCAACAATGCGGCGCAGGTATGGAACCATACGTTCTACTGGAACTGCATGAAGCCGAACGGCGGCGGTGCTCCGACTGGCGCACTGGCCGATGCAATCGGCGCCAAATGGAGTTCGTTCGACAAGTTCAAGGAAGAATTCACGAAGTCTTGCGTAGGTAATTTCGGTTCCGGCTGGACTTGGCTGGTCAAGAAAGCGGACGGTTCGGTCGATATCGCCAACACCTCCAATGCCGGCACACCGCTGACCGGTACCGACAAGCCGCTGATGACCTGCGATGTGTGGGAACATGCGTACTACATCGACTATCGCAACTTACGCGCAAAGTATGTCGAAACATTCTGGAATCTGGTGAACTGGGATTTTGTGGCGAAGAATTTTGCGTAGTAACTCTACTTGTGTTTGTTCGGAATAAATACAGTTCGGAACAACAGATAAATAAAGCCCCCTGCACAGGCAGCGGGCTTTTTTTTTTGGAGGTGCGCCCAAGTACTCGGCAAGAACAACATCAGTGAATCAAAATGCCAATTAAATGCCATGCATAAATAACATTATTTCATGAAAAATTTGCATTAGGTATCTGCAATACCTCCCATAAGATAAGCAACCTTATTTGCTATTACTGTATTACCATAATGATGAAACGCAATACGAAATCGCCGCTCAGCTAAACGGTTTGAATCGATATATTGCGTGCCCTTTGTTGACCGGCGCAAGGTTATTAATAATGTCTGCATCTCCCTCTACTTATGCTATTTGACAGTCTTGTCCGGCAGACACTTGCCTCCTACTTTTTCGGTGGCTTGGTGAGCCTTTTGATCATCACCAATCCAGCGTCGAAGATTCCCTTGTTCCTGGCGCTGACCAGTGAAATGGATGATGTGATGCGCCACCAGCAGGCAAAGAAAGCATGCATATACGCCTTCGCGATTCTGACCGTGAGCCTGTTCGGCGGCGTATTAATCCTGAAAGGCTTCGGTATCTCCTACGGCGCCTTACGTATCGCCGGTGGATTGACTGTCGCCCTGCTCGGCTATCGCATGTTGTTTCAAGATCCCGATACGCGCCCGACGAGTGGCCACGCGGGCCGCAACATTGCCTTTTTCCCGCTCGCCATGCCCGGTATCAGTGGACCCGGCGCAATTGCGGTGGTCATCGGCATTTCGACCGAGATCGCCGAATTGAAGATTGGCATGCGAGAAGCTGCTGCCTATGGTGCAACGGTGGCCAGCATCTTGCTGACGTGCATACTCATCTGGATCACGCTGCGATTCTCGCAACTCTTGTCACGTTGGGTAGGAAAGGATGGCATGGATGTCTTGAGCCGGCTCATGGGTTTTGTGATGGTCTGCATCGGCGTCCAACTGGTCGGTTCGGGCGTACGCAGTTTCATGCTTGGCACATAAATCCACTATTTGTGAATCAATGATGGGGTGCACTTTACAGTCATCGGCAATCCGCTAGTGTCGCAGAACCATCCACTCACTTCATCCTATTTATCCAGCAACTTGATAAATGCATCCGCCGGTACCGCTTCGCTGTAATAAAAACCTTGGGCGGAGGAGCAGCCACGAGACATCAGGAAGGCAATTTGCTGCGAGGTTTCCACGCCTTCCGCCAGCACCTTCATGTGCAGACTGTTCGCCATGGCGATGATGGCGGTGACCAGTGCGGTGGCATTCCGGTCACGACCAATGTCGCGTACAAATGACTGGTCGATCTTGAGCGCATGCACAGGAAAGCGCTGCAAATACGCAAGGCTGGAATATCCGGTCCCGAAATCATCCACCGACAGTTGTATCCCCATGCCGCTGAGCTGATTCAGCATGTCGACAATGTCATCGTTGCGTTGCAGCAAGAGGCCCTCGGTGATTTCCAGGTCAAGAGCGGTCGCAGCCAATCCCGTTTCATGAAGGGTATCTACGATCATGTCGAGGAAGTGCGGCTGGTAAAACTGACGCGGCGACAAATTGACCGCGATGCGCAATTCCGGATGACCGGCATCTTGCCATTGTTTGAGCTGACGGCACGCCTTGCGCAATACCCACTCACCGATGGATAGTATCAGGCCGGTTTCTTCAGCGATGGAAATGAGACTCCCGCATGAAATCGGCTCTGTTCCCGGTTGACGCCAGCGCAGCAAGGCTTCCCCTGAAAATATGACGCCGTTCGCCATGTTTACCTGCGGCTGATAGTGCAGCTCGAATTCGCCTTTCGCTAATGCCTGCCGCAATTTGTTTTCCAAAGTCCGCCGCTGCTGCGCCGCATTGTTGAGTGCTTGCGTGAAAAATTGGTAGTTTCCCCGCCCGCGTTCCTTGGCATGATTCATCGCCGTGTCGGCAGCGCGCATCAAGGTTCCGACATCACAGCCATCGTCCGGGTAGATGCTGATGCCGATACTGGCGCTTGCATGCAATTCGTTTCCTTCCACAACGAAAGGGTGGCCCACGGCATCCAGCGCCTTTTGCGCCACGCGCACGGCATCACCAACGCCGGTCAGCAAGGGGAGGCATAACACGTACTCATCTCCGCCGGGGCGGGCCACGCTATCTCCTTCACGCAGACATTCCTGCAAGCGGGCCGCAACCATTTGCAAAAGGCGATCACCGATTTTGTGTCCCAGGGAATCGTTGATATGTTTGAAATAATCCAGGTCAACGAAAATTACCGCCACCTGCGTACGATTACGGTGGGCGTATGCGATCGCCTGCGTTATGCGATCTTGCAATAGTTCGCGATTGGGTAAGCCGGTCAGCGCATCATAGTGCGCCATGTAGCGGATTCGCTCTTCCGCTTGCTTGCGTTCCGCGATTTCTGCGTGCAAGGCCTTGATCGTGTTCGCCAATTCAGCCGTGCGCTCCACGACTCGGTGCTCCAATTCGTCATACGCCTGCCGCAATGCTTTCTTGGCTTGGCTGCGCTCGATGGCGTAACGGATCGAGCGCACCAATAGTGGTGTGTCCACCTGCCCTTTAACCAGATAGTCCTGCGCGCCACACTGCACAGCCTGAACGGCAACATCCTCATCACTCAGACCACTCAATACAACTAGTGTCGGCACTATCGACACACGTCTCAACAATCTTTGCAAGGTATCCAATCCAGTGCTTCCCGGCAGGCCAAGATCGAGCAATAGCACATCCGTCCGTTTGGTTTGCAAGTGTGTAATTCCGTCAGGCAGGTTGTCGATCCAAGTCAATTCAAATGGCAATCCTTGTGCCTGCTCCAGCATATGCTCGATCAACCGCGCGTCGCCAGGACTATCTTCGATCAACAATATATTGATTCGGGTATCGTTCATCACGTTATTCTGGAGGTGGCATCATTTACCGGCACATCGTGATAAATGAAAATGTGACAGGTGGCCGACTGTGGCTTATTGATATCCTTGCGGAACACCCCATAGCTGAACTTTCCCGGTCTCATGACAGCGATCCTGAAAGTCGCATTCAAGAAGATTGCGTATCCTGGATGGAGTTCCCTCCATCTGCTGCCATGTTGTGCGCCTGGAAGTCCTGGAACAGCAGTTCGACCAGGGAAATTGCAGCACTCAGCCATCATTTTGTTGGCAAGGTAACAATGCTGAGCCAGAAGTCCTCAATCGTCCATACGATCTTGGTGAATTGCACAAAATCGACCGGCTTGACGATATAGCAGTTTGCATGGAGGCGGTACGCGCGCACCACGTCTTCTTCCGCCTGCGACGTGGTCAAGATGACTACCGGTATCATCTTCAGTTGCTCATCCTGCTTGATCTCTCCCAGCACCTCCCGCCCGTTCTTCTTGGGCAAGTTCAGGTCCAGCAAGATCAAGTCCGGGCGCGGCGCATCGCTATATTCGCCGCGCCGATACAGAAAATCCAGCGCCGCCACGCCGTCCTCCACCACATAGAGCGTGTTCGACACCTTCGCATCCTTCAGCGCTTCCTTGGTCAGCCGTACATCACCCGGGTTATCTTCCACCATCAGGATCTGGATCGGGCGAACAGTCAGCACTTCCTTCATGACGTTTCTCCTGTTACCTGAGGCAAGGTGAATTTGAACACTGCCCCCTGTTCTGGCGCCGACTCAACCCAGATCCTCCCACCGTGCCGCTCCACAATCTTCTTGCAAATCGCCAGCCCCATGCCGGTGCCTGGATAATTGCTGCGACTGTGCAAGCGCTGGAACATTACAAAGATACGGTCGAAATATTCCGGCGCAATACCGATTCCGTTGTCCTCTACCTCGAAGCGCCAGAACCCGTCTTCCGGTTCCGCCCGCACGGCAATCCGTGGCGCCTGCTTGCCCCGGAACTTAAGCGCATTGGCAATCAGATTTTGGAACAATTGCGTCAGTTGCGCGACATCCCCCATTACCACCGGCAATCCAGCACATTGGATCTGCGCACCGCCTTCCTCGATCGCCACGTGCAACGAGCGCAGCGTCGTTTCCATCACTGCACCGCAGTCGGTTGGCTGCAGCGGCTTGGCTTTGGTGCCCAGACGCGAATAGGTCAGCAAATCGTCGATCAAGGCTTGCATGCGCTTGGCGCCGTCAACGGCAAACCCGATGAATTCATGCGCGTCGGCATCGAGCCGCCCACCGTAGCGCTGTTCAAGCAGTTGCAAGTAGCTGGTCACCATGCGCAGCGGTTCCTGCAAATCGTGTGAGGCAATATAGGCCATCTGCTCCAGCTCCGCATTCGAGCGCACCAGTTCTTGCGAGCGCTGCGCCAGCACTTCCTCGGCTTTTTGCCGCACAGTTATTTCCTGCTGCAACTGCGCGTTTTGCTCTACCAGTTGCCGCCGCATCACCTGCAAGGTCAGATGCGTGCTAATACGCGCCAATACCTCTTCGGTGTGAAACGGTTTGGTGACGTAGTCAACGGCGCCCATCTTGTAACCCGTGATTTTGTCGCTGATGTCGGACAGAGCCGTCATGAAAATCACCGGGATATCTTTCGTGCTCCCGAGGGACTTCAAGCGGCGGCATGTTTCGAAGCCGTCCATTCCAGGCATCATGACGTCGAGCAAAATCAGATCCGGCTGCCCGAATTGCGCTCGGTCAATCCCCTCTTCGCCATCCTGCGCAACCATCACCGAAAAGCCATGGCTTACGAGGTATTCTGCCAACACCGCCACGTTAACCGGTGTGTCATCCACGATCAGGATAGTAGACTTTGTCGCGTGCGACCCAGTAGTGTTATCCATGACGTATCCGTTATAGAAATAAATCTTTGACAATACAAAATACAGAATGGTGCACTTTATTTGCCATAAATTAGCGCATGCTCATGAAACCTCTTTGAGTTCCATATAGTGTTTCGCAAAATTCAGGACTGCCTTGGATTGGTATCCCTTGGCCAATACGCGTAATTGATTGGCGAATGGTTGATAGCGCTTGTCAAGAGCGTCCAAGTGGTTTGCCCATCGCAGAATGTCCTGCATGTTTCCCAGCCGCGCCAGATGATATAGGGCTTCGATCGCATCTTCTGGCGGCACCATGATCGGACCGGCATCCTTACCTTCCAAGGCCGGTTCGGCCTGCGGCGATTCGTAAGTGAAGGTCAGATGCAACAGCGTAGCGATTTGCGCCAGAAGGCTGCCATAGTCAACCGGTTTCGATAAAAAGGCGTTCACGCCGGCCATCAGGCTCTTTTTCTGGTCAGCGACGGCAACGCTGGCGGAAATCGCGATGATAGGTACATTCTTGAAGGCTGGCAGTTCGCGCAAGCGGCGCGTGACTTCCAGCCCATCCATGTCCGGCATGAAGAGATCCATCAGGATCAAGTCGGGTTGCAGGGCTTGTGCTTTTTCCAATCCCTTCTGCCCGTTCTCCGCCTCGCTCATCTCGAAGCCGATCTGGCTGAGCATGTCGATCACCACGGCCCGGTTCTCGGCGATATCGTCCACCACCAATATTTTTTTGCGCGGTCCCTCGTAACCGGTGACACTCGGGGCACGCGTCTCCACTGGTTTGGACGCGACTATCGGCAGGTCCAGTTCGAACCAGAATGTGCTACCTTCACCGGCCCGGCTCTCGACTTTGATGTCCCCCCCCATCAGCCGCACGAATTGCCGGCTGATGGTAAGGCCAAGACCGGTCCCGCCGCCCCGCCGTTGCATGTCGCCCGCCTGCTCGAACGGTTTGAATATGGCCTCCAACTGATTTTCGCTGATGCCGACGCCGGTGTCTTTCACCTCGAAACGTATTCGGCCCGCAGCCGTCATGCTCACGTACAGCCATACCATGCCATGATCAGTAAATTTGACCGCATTGGAGAGGAGATTGAGCAGGACTTGGCGCAATCGTTTCTCGTCGGCCCGAATCGAAGTGGGCAAGTCCGGCGGCAGGTTACAGATGAATTCCACATCCTTCTCCGCTGCTTTCACTTCGATCATCTCCGCAATGACATGCAGGAACTTGGTGAATGGGATGTCCGTCACGTAGAGTTCCAACTTGCTGGCTTCGATCTTTGCGAAATCCAGAATATCGTTAATCAGTGTCAGCAGGTGTTCACCGCTTTGCTGAATCACATTCAGCCCCGTTATCTCGTGTTCGCTCAAAGTCTTGTCCCGCAGCAGTATCTGCGCGTATCCCAGAATGCCGTTCAACGGCGTGCGCAGTTCATGACTCATGTTGGCCAAGAATGCACTCTTGGCCTGGTTAGCCATCTCCGCCGCATTTTTGGCGCGTTGCGATTCTGCAAATACCGTTTCCAAGTGTTCAATAGTCTCGGCCAAACGATGCGTCATGATATTGATGCTGGTCGCGAGGACACCGATCTCGTCGTGCGATTCGATCGCCGCGCGCGCAGAGAGATTGCCTGCGGCGACCTGTTCGGCAACATCGGTCAGCCGGCGCACCGGACCGACAATGCTACGCCTGAACAGATAAGCCAAGGCAATGCTGAAAATGACCGCCAACAGCCCGCCTACCGCAGTTTGCAGGCGGGCATTGGCCAAACTGCGGCGCGCCCGCGCCAAGTTGGTTTGCAACTGCACCTGCTGACGCTGCGTTATTTTTCCCAACAGGCCAAGCAGGACTTCCGCTTCGGGAGTGACCTCGGTACGGTACAGATACAGGTCTTCATAGGCGTGCTCGCCGTTCAGGATACTGATGATTTGCAACGCCAGCTCTGCAAATTTTGCCCGGTCACGGGCAATCGCATCGAGTTGGGTCCGTTGCTCCGGGGACAGCAGGTGACGCTTGCCGGACAGGGTGTTCCAGATCGCCGCATTGGTCGCCAGCTGCGGGCCGTAGGCAAGCTTGAAATTGAGCTCTCCCGAAGCGCCATACGCCATCAGGTTGGTCGCCATCGCATCGGACGAGGTCTGAAAATCCAGCAGATCGGCCAGCAATTCCCGGTTCTGCGGCGATACTTCACGCGCCTTCTGGATGCCAATCATCGCATCGGTCCCGTTCAGGATGCTTATCCGCAGCGCCTGGATATCGACGCGGGCGATGCGCAACGCAGGCCGATTCTTGAGCGGATTATCGTGCAACGCGAACAGATGCTGTGGCAACTTGGCCCAGTGTGCATAAATTGCTGTCAGCTCGGCTACCCGTTTCGCCCCTACTTCGGACCAGTTGCCGGACATGCTCTGTAACAAAGCAAGATTTTTTTCAAAATCCTGCCTGGCCCTGTCGTACTGTTCGATGTCCGCAGGGTCGGACAGCACCAGGTAGCCGCGCACATGCAGCTGCATTCTCAGCAAGCTGGCCTGCGCTTGCACCGCAGCCTGCGATGCCGGCGCGCGCACGCTCTCGGTAAGATTGATGTCCTCGGTGGCGCTGCGCCCTGCGACGAAGGCTAGTGTTGCGATCAGCAGCGTGACGACTGCCAATGCACCGAAGCCAAGCGTGAGCCTGCGACCGATACCAAGCGGTTTCAGGCGCGTGAGTGATGTCAAAAAGGCGTTGCTACGCACGTCACAGTCCCAAGGATGCCCGATACGATCGTCGCTGCCGCTCGCGCCCGAGGCGAATCGTAATTTCCTCGAAATCGACCGCGGTTGCCTTCAATGCCGCCTCCGGGCTCAACTGGCCAGCGGCCGCTTCCGCCAAATGCACATCGAGTGCCTGCCAGTAACTGTAAGCGCCGGGAATGCGCAGATAAGGCAACTGCAGCTTGTTGCTGAAATTGTCGAAATACGCCTTGGAATAGTCCCGAACATCGGCCTCGTTCCAGCCTGCCTTCAGGTAAGTCTCGATCTGCCCGCTGCCGTCCGGCGGCAAAAAGTGATACGTCCGCCCAAGATCAATGCCGTCCCAGCCGCGCGCCGCATACACTTGCGACTTCTCCTTCGTGGCCAGCAAGGCGAACAGGTAATACGTCGCCTCCGGCGCCTTCGAGTCCTTCGAAATCACCCCGGCCCACGAACCGCCCGTAGTATTGCCAACCACGTTGGGTTGCGCGCTCTTGACCCATTTGTGCTGTGCGATGCTGTAGTACTCGCTGGCGCCAGGCAACGGTGCCGAGCCGATCTTGCCTTTGACCTTGCTGCCTTCATCCTGCGCCAGCGCACCAAGATCGCCCCAGGTAAAGGTCAGGGCCGCGCGTCCCGCCAGGAAATGATCCCAGCTCTTGCCAAGGTCCCAGTTGAGCATATCCCTCGGCCCGAACCGGACCAGATCGACTAACGCCGTGAGTGCCCGCACATGGCCCGGACTCTGGATCAGCGGCTTCATTGTCTGCGGATCGAACCAGTACATTTTCGGGTTGTCCGGGCCGATCACGAACGGCGCCGAAAACGACATGAAATGGAACATGCCCTGCGCACCGACCTTCAAATGCAAGGACAGGCCGTGGTCGGGTGTGCCGTCACCGTTGAGATCCTTGCCGTTGAAATATTCGGCCACATCGCGGAACTGCGCCCAGGTCTTCGGCACGCCGAGCGGGTACCCGTACTTTTGCCGGAACGCTGCCTGATGCTGCGGGTTCGCCAGCAAATCGCGGCGGTAATACATGATCTGTCCGTCGTGGTCGTTGGCCACCATGTATTTCTTGCCGCCATAGGACAGCAGGCTGCGCGGTGCCGGCAACACATCGTCGATGTTCCATTTCGGGAAACGCGGATCGTTGTAGTACTTGTCGTAGGAAATGAGGTAATCCCCCCCCACCAGTTCGCCCAGCCACCAGGCACCCGCATACGCGGCATCGTACTTGCCGGTATGGTTGGTCAGGTCCGACATGAAATTCGGGAAAAGCTCCTGATGAGGAAGCTGAACCAAGTTGAGCTTGGCCCCGGTAGCCGCCTCGAATTCATTCTTCAATTCTCCAATTGCCCCTGCATTCTGGCTTTTAACCAGCAGCACCGTCACGTTTTGGCCGGCGAACGGACAGGAGCCGGGCTTGCATGGTGGCACTACCCGAGGCGGCACGAGAGCGCTCGTACTCACCACCGATGCTTCGTAACCCTCTCGTTTCGGTTTCACTTCCTGTGCCGAGGCAATAACCGCGAATACCGCGGTCAGCCCCCATACCCATAAGCATCTCATTTTTCCGCTCATGACTTGCTCCTTCTTGACTGTCGCCATCGCAGGCGGCTGCAATAGAACCGCTCGAAGGGATCAGCCCCCTTTTTTTTAGAGTGAAAACTTATTCGGATAAGTTACACCTTTAAAGGGGTGGCCCTAAAACCCGAGCGACGCACGGTAAGCACGCCTTTGCCGCTCGCGCCCGAGGCGGATCGTGATTTCCTCGAAATCGACCGCGGTTGCCTTCAATGCCGCCTCCGGGCTCAATTGGCCGGCGGCCGCTTCCGCCAGATGCATATCGAGGGCCTCCCAGTAGCTGGAGGCACCGGGAATGCGCAAATAGGGAAACTGCAGCTTGTTGTTGAAATTGTCGAAATACGCATGAAGATAATCCTGCACATCGGCCTCGTTCCAGCCAGCCTTCAGATAGTCTTCAATCTTTGCAGTGCCGTTGGGCGGCAGAAAGTGGAAGCGGCGACCCGGATCGATGCCGTCCCAACCACGTACTGCGTACACTTTCGATTTTTCCTTCGCCGCCATCAGCGCCAGCAGATAATAAGTCGCCTCCGGCGCTTTCGAGTACTTTGAAATCACGCCGGCCCACGAACCGCCTATAGTGTTGCCGACCACATTAGGCTGCGCGGTCTTGTCCCACTTGCGTTGCACGATGCTGTAGTACTCGTCGGTACCGGGTAGCGGCGCGGAGCCGATCTTGCCCTTGACTTTGCTGCCCTCATCCTGCGCCAGCGCGCCGAGATCGCCCCAGGTAAAGGTCAGTGCAGCGCGCCCCGCCAGGAAGTGATCCCAACTCTTGCCGAGATCCCAGTTAAACATATCCTTCGGCCCGAACCGGACCAGATCGACCAATGCCGTCAACGCCCGCACATGACCCGGACTCTCGATCAGCGGCTTCATCGTCTGCGGATCGAACCAGTACATTTGCGGATTATCCGGGCCGATCACGAACGGCGCCGAAAACGACATGAAGTGAAACATACCCTGGTTGCCAAGCTTAAGAGGCAGGGACAAGCCATGATCCGGCACACCGTCTGCATTAAGATCCTTGCCATTGAAGTATTCGGCCACATCCCGGAACTGCGCCCAAGTCTTCGGCACGCCAAGCGGGTAACCGTACTTTTGCCGAAACGCCGCCTGGTGCTGCGGGTTCGCCAGCAAATCGCGGCGGTAATACATGATCTGTCCGTCGTGGTCGTTGGCCACCATGTATTTCTTGCCGCCATAGGACAGCAGGCTGCGCGGTGCCGGCAACACATCGTCGATGTTCCATTTCGGGAAACGCGGATCGTTGTAGTACTTGTCGTAGGAAATGATGTGATCCCCAGCCACCAGTTCACCGAGCCACCAGGCACCGGCAATCGCTGCGTCATACTTGCCGGTACGATTGATTACATCAGAAATCAGATTGGAGAAACGCTCCGCGGGGGGCAGTTGGACCAAGTGGAGCGTAGCACCGGTAGCGGCCTCGAACTCCTGCTTCAACTCATAGATAGGCCCTGCGATCGCAATCCCCTCTGTCATCATCACGGTCACGCTCTGGCCGGGAAACGGACAGGAGCCTGGTTTGCATGGCGGTACGAGACGCGGCGGAAGGATATCCCCCGCCTTGACCACGGCGGCATCGGAAGCGCCCGCTTTCGGCTTCGCTTCTTCTGCCGATGCAATTACTGCGAACACCGCGATCAGCATTCCCAGCAATCTCATTTTTGCGCTCATGGCCGGCTCCTTTTGGATGCTGCCATTAACTCATCCGTATAAATTTTTGACAGCAGGCTGCGCGGCGCCGGCAATACATCGTCGATGTTCCACTTCGGGAAGCGCGGATCGTTGTAGTACTTGTCGTAGGAAATGACGCCGTTCGACACAATCAACGTCACGTTTTGGCCGGCGAACAGACAACTGCCGGGCTTGCATGGTTGAACTACTTTGGATGGCATAATGTCGCCCGCCTTGACCAGCTCGGACAGCGACAGGCCGGATTCCGACATCCCCCACGCCGCAGCAGACAAAAGCATCAGCAGTACGTAAAACATCCCAATACCGATGCGGCTGAACATTAGATTGGCCCAATGCATTGGAACGTACGGAGAATCGCCAGCGTTCGGATACAGATTCATCTTCCGCCTTTGCGTTGCCATTGGTTACCACCATGTTCGATTCGGCACCGGAGAGCGAGTTCCTGCACGCCCGGCATTCCTCTTCAAAAAACACAGGTGAGCTATTTTCGATGCCGCAGAAACACATGATCTGCCCGTCGTGATCGTTGGCCAACATGTATTTCTTGCCGCCATAGGGCAGCAGGCTGCGCGGCGCAGGCAACACATCATCGATGTTCCATTTCGGGAAACGCGGATCGTTGTAGTACTTGTCGTACGAAATGAGGTAATCCCCCCCACCAGTTCGCCCAGCCATCAGGAGTCATAGGGTTATACACAAATATGAAACTCAATTTTATTCCCGTAACATCTGC
>CBINHE010000001.1:0-144753 GCA_966250375.1 uncultured Oxalobacteraceae bacterium | reverse complement strand
TGGTACGGCGCGGCATCGCCATCATCCCCGCATACGATCGGACGCAACATGCGAAACCCACCGCGCCCGGCTTGCAGACTGCCATCGTCACCGGCCCCGCCGGAGAAGAAATTTTCACTGACGCGCATGGCCGCATCAAGGTGCAATTTCCGTGGCAGCGCCCACAGGACCATCCTGAAGGCAACGCGCAGCATGACGACAAGAGCGCCACCTGGATACGCGTTGCCCCGCCCAGCGCCGATGCCGGCTGGGGCATGCAGCATATCCCGCGCGTCGGGTCCGAAGTGCTGATCGCCTTTATCGACAACGATATCGACCGCCCGATCTGCATTAGCGGCATCCATAACGGATTGCGCACACCACCGGCCTTCAGCGGCGCGGGATCGCTGCCCGCCAACAAGGCGCTGTCGGGCACCAAGACCAAGGAATACAAAGGCAGCCAGTACAACGAACTGCTGTTCGACGACACCACCGCAGAACTGCGCACCAAGCTCAGCAGCGAACATGCGAAAACGCAGTTGAACCAGGGCTACCTGATTCACCCCAGAACCGAAGGCAAGGGCGAGCCGCGTGGCGAAGGATTCGAACTTAGGACCGACACCGCCGGCGCGATACGCGCGGCAAAAGGCCTGCTGCTGTCGGCCGACGCGCAACGCGGCGCGCACGGCAAACAACTCGCCCGCACCGACATCCTGCAGATGCTCGACGCGGCACTGGCCATGGCGGAACAACTCGGCGAGCACGCCGCGCACCAGCATGCGAACCTGCCGGAGACGGGCAAGGACAACCAGTTGACCGACGACGACGCGACACCGGGCAAGCCGAGCGAGCGTGGTCACCAGACACACCTGAAAGAAGCAATCGAAAATCTGGAGCGCGACAGCAACACCGACAAGGAAGGCAAGTCAGGCAACGGCAAGCAGCCGGGCGGTCAAGGCATCGTCGCCCTCACCGCGCCGGACGGCATCGCGATGACCACCCCCGGCAGCGCCACGATCGCTACAGGCACCAACCTGGATCAGATCGCACTCAGAGACACGAACCAGACCACAGGCCGGCGCTGGATTCACAACGCCAAGGAATCAATCAGCCTGTTCGTATCCGGCGCAAAAGCGAAGATCAAGGACACGTTCAAGATCATCTCGGCCAAGGGCAACGTGCAAATGCAAGCGCAGGATGGCGAAATCACAGCGACTGCGCAAAAGGACTTCACCATCACCAGCGTCAACGGCAAGGTCATCATCCAGGCCCCCGACGAAATTCTGCTGGCGGCGGGCGGCGGCTATATCCGGATCGGTGCAAATATCGAGGTGCACAATCCGGGCAAGCAATCGCAGAAGGCGGCGGGCTTTGCACTGGACGGGCCGGATAGCATGAAGCCGACTCTTCCTAAATTGCCAAGATCATCGATGCCGGATATCCCATTCAAATTTGATATTCAGGTCACCGATATACCCGGTCCGAGTGGTGTGGCGATACCGCACATGCCTTGGCGCATTGTTCGTGCGCTTGATGCAGACAACGCATTTACGGCAGACGACTATATCCTCGCAGGAGAAAGTGACACCGATGGACAAGTGGCCCTGTCTGGCGGAGAAGAAAACAAACTGAAAGAAACCTACAACGAAACACCCAACCAACTTTGGTTGATCTATGGAGGTCAGGTAAAAGAGCTCATCGTCACGCATGTCGCAGATCATTGGGGCGATCTGCAAAAATTCCACCATGCGCTGGATGCGATGGGGTACAGCGATCAGGCGTATGCGACCGATGGCGATTTGGCGCGAAAAGAAACAAAAGCAAAATCGGGGGCGGCAATGCTCAAAAACATATTCGGGAATAAATGATGCGCACGCCATCACAAACCTTCACTTCACTACGCCAACTCGTGGACAAAGACGGCAACCCTCATAAAGCCACGGCCACGAAAAATATCTGGGTAGACTACGCCACGCGTGAATACGGAAAAATCCAGCATTTCGCGCAACCGACCAGCGGCAACGATGCGACGCCCTATACAACAGGGCAAGCGTATTTCAAGGCGCTGAAGCAGGCGCTCGAAGAAGCCACGGAAGAAATACTGATAGCAGGCTGGCAGATCAACTGGGATGCGCTCCTCGCTCCAGGCGTGCGACTCTTCGATGTGCTGCTGACGGTCGCAAAAAAAGGCACGGTGCAACTCTACGTGATGCCATGGGACGACACCGCGCCGGTGCAAACCTATGACGATCAAACCAGGGCGGCGCTGGAAATGCTCAACGATTTTGCCCCCGACAAGAAAAAAGTGGCGCATGTTTTTCCTGCAGGATCGCTGGCCGATGAATCACGCTCGTTTTTCAGTCACCACCAGAAACAGGTCGTCATCGACCGCAAGATCGCCTTTGTCGGCGGCATCGATGTGGCCTATGGACGCTTTGACGATGCAAGCTATGACCTGCATGCCAATGCCCAGGGCCGCGAAGCACTCAATCGTTATAACGGCTGTATCGTACAAGTGGGCAAGATCGACAAACAGGCGGTCGTGGATTCGGACCGCCTCACCGGCATGGTTGACAAGGCCGCATGGTTCGACAAATCCAACAAAGCGCTCACGCGTGACAAAATACTAGCCGGCGCATGGCAGACCCCTTATCAAGACGACTCGCCCGGACAAGAAAAAACCGGCGGCAGCAACCTCAAGCCGGTCTACGTGACCATCGACGCAGCGACCCAGCCGCGCATGCCGTGGCAAGACGTGCACTGCCGCATCGAAGGACCGGCCGTATCGGATCTGGCGCGCAATTTCATCTGGCGCTGGAACGCCCAATGCCGATGGCCGCAGCTGCCGCCGCCCAAACCGGCATCGCAATACGCCAAGGCGGGCAGTTGCCAGATACAGGTATTGCGCAGTGCGCCCAAGGGATTGCGCGAGGCGGAATACAAGAAACTGTCCGCCGCGGAAAAGGCGCGCATCAACGCGCCCGACCGGGCGCAAAACGACATCGCGCACGCCATGCAGGAACTGATTCTCAAGGCGGACCATTTCATCTATATCGAAAACCAGTTCTTCGTGTCCGACTTTGGGCAGCCGCAGGGGGTTGGCAAGGATCTCTCACGCGCCGGCCAGTTGGCCGATACAGTCAAGTGGGGAATGGACCAAACCACCGGCGCATACCTCTCCACCACGCGCATGGCAGGCGACCATACCACCGACACCCAGCTGCCGCAAAACCAGATCTGCGCCACGCTGGCGCAGCGCATCGACAAAGCGATCAAGGACCCGTTCAAGCATCCGATACACGTGATCATCACCCTGCCGGTGCATCCCGAAGGCCCCTTGAACAACGGCGCCATCATGACCCAGATCCACTGGACGATGCAGTCCCTGGTGTACGGCAGTAAAAGTCTGCTCAACCGGATACGGCGCTCGCTCAGGGAGCAACAGTTGCGCGAAGAAAAAGACCCGCATCCCGAACGCGCGCGCGACAACGACAACCATGAATATGAAAGCATTCCCGTCGAGGCGTGCTTCAAGTACGTAACCTTGCTGAATCTGCGCAATTGGGCAAAAATCGGCGACCGCCATGTCACCGAGCAGGTGTATGTGCACAGCAAGCTGCTGATCGTCGATGACCGCTACGCCATTCTGGGCAGCGCCAACATCAACGACCGCAGCCTTTTGGGCAGCCGCGACTCGGAACTGGCGGTGCTGGTGGTCGATGACAAGGTGGAGCGCATGGATATCTGCGGCGACGGCAAGATGCGGCCGGTGCGCGGCTTTGCCCATGCATTGCGGTGCGAGGTATGGCGCAAGATTTTTGGACTGGCCGGCCATGTGCGGCCGGCGACCGAACTGGAAAGCGCGATTGCGCATCCGGGGTCGCCTGCGAGCTGGCAGGCAATACAGCGGGTGGCGAAGGAAAATACGAAGCTGTATGACGATGCGTTTGATTTTATTCCGAGGAACAAGGATCCAAATGAGAAAAACACCGCATCGATCTGGCCCGCATTGACCCCGGAAAACCAAACGCAAGAGGACGTGATAATGCCGTTCAACCCCAGATTCTGGACGAAACCACGGCAAAACGCCGAACACACCGGCAAGCTGACGCAGGTCAAGGGCTTCATCACAGCCTTGCCGATACAGTGGACCGAGGGCGAGAACAACAACTTCGGCTATCACACGGCGCTGGTCGTGCGCAACGACCTCCCGGCTGCGCAGCCGCCGGGAGAACAACGGAAAGCCGAAGCCATGGCGAGGAAATCACCGGACATCGAGAACGATCAAAAGGAGCAGGCAACATGAACAGTCTCATTCAACGCGCGCGACGGCTGCGCATGCCGGCGGTCCTGTACTGGTGCGCGCTGAGCGCCGGATGCCACGCGGCGGAGGTGCCGCCCGACTGGAAGACGGAATGCATCGGGCATTACCAGCTCAGCCTGCCGGGCGAGGTCGAGGTGGCGCTGACGACCATGCGCAAGCTCTACAAGCCGAGCGGCACGCCTGACGCGCACCTCTACGCCGATGGCGAATCCGCGCCCTACACCGACTTCAATGGCATGGAAATCACGGCGGAAGTGCCGCCTTCGGAGTTCGAGGCGCTCAAGCGGTTTGTCATCGCGGACAATAAAAAAGACAGGGCAGATCTGTTGCATGAGGCCAAGTCGAGCGGCGTCCAGGCACTACGAGAGCGCGCGCTGTCTGAGGCGATGCAATCGAAGCCGCTGGCGCTGAAAGATAGCAACAAGTTCGGCTGGGCGTTCGAGGGGGGCTTCGAGTTATACCAGTTCCATAACGGGCATATTTTTTATCATAAAATTTCGTCACGGCGAGAGCCGACGCCGGAAGAAGAAATCGCGAGGGGGACCGCCGCTCGGTTGATTGACCGCTCATTTGGGCAAGCCCAACTGGACACCCTCCTGAACACCTTCCAGGCGCGCAAGCTCTACGAGCTTCCCTCCACCCAAGGCACATGCGTTCCCTACGGCTTCATGCCCGACGACGGAAAAAACCATCGCAAAGTGGTCGTGATGATGCGCCTCAAGGAGCACCCCGATGTCGAAATTTACTTTGAAGACGATACCGCGCCGGTACTGGATCCGAAGAACCCCGGCTTGAGTCCGCGGGGAGAAATCAGCTATTTCCTGGCGCGGCGCAACATGTGGAGAATCAAGGAAGTCCACCTGGGCTTTCCCGCCTATCGCCCGGTCAAGCTCGATGGCCGGGAAGGCGAATACGCTTTCGCCGAGATACGGCGGCCGGACAACAGCAAGGATTACGGCTATGTCGCCTATGTGAAGGGGGATGGGGGCGCGGCGGTCGATACGCCCAACCTGATGCTGTACGTCATTCGCACCGCAGCCTTGGCGAAAGGCACGCCGGTATCGGCGAAAGAGCTGAAAGACATCGCGCAAAAGATCGCCGCTTCCGTCAAGCGTCATCATTGATGCAAAGGCAAACAGGCTGGCAGAAGTGAAAACATACAGACCAAACCGTAACGATTAAACTGTCCGAAAAAACGGCGTTGCCCAAAAGGAGTTTGAAATGACAACCAGCAACCCGGTTCGCTTGGGACTCATCAGCGCACTGCATCAGGAGCAAGCAGGGCTGATTGAAGTCATGCAAGACGCCGGCACCACCACGCGCGGCATGCGCGACTACGTCACCGGCAAGCTCGGCAATATGGATTGCGTCTGCGTGTTGTCACGCATCGGCAAAGTGGCAGCGGCTGCTACTGCCGCAACACTCATTGAACGCTTCAATGTCACGCATATCGTATTTACTGGTGTCGCCGGTACCGCCGATCACAGCGTGGCTGTCGGCGATATCGTGGTTGCGGACATGCTGGTGCAGTACGACATGGACGCCACCCCCTTGTTTCCGCGTTTTGAAATCCCCTTGACTGGCTTGTCGCACTTTCCGTCCGATGTCGTGCTGACCAACCAATTGAGCCAGGCCGCGCACACATTCGTCAGCCATGACTTTCAAAAAGCCGTCACGCCGGAAAACCGCGAATTATTTCAATTGAATACGCCACGCGTACATCGCGGCTTGATCGCCAGCGGTGATGAATTCATCGATAACCGCCAGCGGCTTGCGGAATTGAAAACCGCGATGCCAGGATTGCTGGCAGTCGAGATGGAAGGCGCGGCGGTGGCGCAAGTGTGTTTTGAATTCGGAATTCCGTTCACCGTCATTCGCACCATTTCCGATGGCGCCAATGAAGATTCGCCAATCGATTTCATGCGCTTCATCGATCATGTCGCGTCGCGTTATGCATTCCATATCGTCAAGCGGCTGTGCGAACTTCGTACATAACGAGCGGCATCCAAATCATTTTTTGGCAGTTTTACCCGGCGGCGGCGCTTCCGGTTTCTTGCTTACCTGGGCCAGCAAGTGCGCACATTCGCTGTCTTTGCCCGGCCCCAGATTCACCAGCGGCAGCAACGCCGTCGCGACCGGCGCCAATACACCCAATACGACCGCACTCCCCGCTTTCAAGGCAAGCACACCCTTGTTCACCTCCACATTGGGCTGCTTGAACGTTCCCGTGACATACAACGGCGTGCGCAGCGAAATAACGCGTACGCCCTTGCTGTCAGGCTCAAGCGTCAAATTCAATTGTTCCTGCGCCAGATTGATTTGGCCGTTCACATAGAGCGTTGCATCTTCGGTATCCATTACAAACGCGCGGCTATCCATCACTCCCTTGGTAACCTTGAAATCGCCAGCCAGGCAATTCAATTTCACCTGACGATCGCCAAACAGTTGCGCAAGAATGATGTTGCCGATATTAAGTCCCATTTTTTCCAGCAATAATTTACTGATGGTTCCCTGATTGATCATCGTCTTGATTTCGCCATTCGATGATCCCAACAATATTGCAACCGAATTGCCGGTAGCCGATAAAGACGCATCGCCGTTGATTTCACCGAGACTGGCTTGCATCGGCTGAAACGCCGGAAATAATTGTTTCAGTTTCAAATGGCGCGCCGCTACCTTCATTTTGCTTTTAATGATTTTGTCACGGCTATCCAAAGTCAAATCGGCGCTCAATTGACCGCCTGCCATGCCAAAACTTAAGGGACTCAACGACAGCACACCATCCTGCAAACGAATTTGCGTGACCAGATTGTAGATGGGCAACTCTTTTTCGCGCACAATCCTGCGGCCGGAAAATTTCACATCGGCGTCGATGCTGCGCCAGCGCTCCGTCTTGAACGGTTCCACCGGCAATACCTTGTCCGCGGGTTGCAAGATTTTTGCGCCGCGCTTGATTTTGCTGGCATTCGAGTCGGCGCCGATCAGGGGCGCCAAATCCCGAAATTGCAACAGGGCCGATGCCACGTTGCCTTTCAGTAAAGGTCGCGGTTCGCGTGAAAAATACCGTATCGTGCCGCCGATATCGCTCGACCCCACCTTCCCCTTGAAATTTTCATAGGTCCAATCCCCACCCAACGCATTCAAGGTACCGCTCAAACGGCCCTCCGTGGCAAAAGGAGGTGTTTCCGGTAGCGTGATGCCAGTCAAGTCATACAAATGCCCCATGCTCACGCCAGACACCTTCATGTGCAAATCCAGCGCGGCCAGATCGCTCGGCTTGGTCAAGGTGCCTTTGACACTGATCGCTGTCTTTCCGACGTGTACCTCGCCTTCCAAGGGATAAGGAGCGGATTGTTGCCGTAATTGCAGCACCCCGCCGGCCTTGCCGCTGCCGCTGACCGGTTTGCGATTGACATTGCCTTTCAAATTCCAGCCGATACGGTAATTGTCATCTGCTGTGCCGGGCAGCGTATCGATCGTAGCCGTCACATCCGCTTTTTTGACGGCATCGATGATATGCAAACTCCCCTTATTGACGATCAACCGATTCAATTCGAATTGCCAGTCAGAGTGCCCACCACCCGTGTTGCCGGTATTGAATACCCAGTTGTTCTTGCCATCGGCGGCGCGTTGCAGCAACAGCAACGGTTGATCGAGCTGGAGTGTGGAAATGTTGATCTGCTTGGATAGAAAGGGAAGCGGCGCGAGTGTGAAAGAGAGTTGCGAGATCTCGGCCATATTGGATGGTGCTTTCACGCCATCTGGATTGCCGACAGTGATGTTGTGAGCGCTAACTTGCGGCCAGGGAACCCAATCGCGCCAGTCCGATGCCCCCGTTTGAGGACGACGCCACGCCACCGACAAATCGCCATTGATTGAAAACGGACGCCCGAGACTTGCGCTTACACGTTTGTTAATCCACGGCTTCGCATGATTCCAGTCGAATGCGAATAAAAAAAACAAGAGCACAGCGGGAATCAGAATCAATCCAATCCCGCTCCAGAGAAGTATTTTTATCGGCCGGCGCATGAAAAATATGACTATTTCGACAAGCTGGAGTTCAAACCGGGCAATTTATTTTCAGGCCAACAACAAATGAATTGAACCGACTAAATCGCCTGTGGATAAGTCTATGGATATCACGCATTTTATTTGGGGATAAGGATGAAGATATTCACCCGCGTTTTTTTGTCCAGAATCTATCCTTTCCAGATACAAGCGTTATGCATGACTTATGAAAACGCCAAACGATTGATTCTAATTATTTTTTTCGGGTTATCCACAGTAAACGACGAGTGTTAACCATTACTACTATTCGTATATATAAACAACTAATATAAAAACCAGAATCACATCGGCGGTTACGGCAAGAGCAAAATCCAGACAAAATTGCAGCGATTAACCCATCCGAAAAACGGGTTTAGCAAAAATGATGTTTGAAATGACAGTCAGCAACCCGGTTACTTTGGACCAATGAGCGTATGGCATCAAAAGCAAGCAGGATTGATTGAAGTAATAATGAAAAACACTCGCCCCACCGCTTACGGATGCGTGACTACGGCATCGACAAGCTTGGCAATAGTGAAGAGATGAACGGTGGCAGGCCTTGCAATCCAATATTTCGATATCTAAAGACAGTCAGCGTAACCAAATACATAATGGCAAGACTTGACTTCGTTCGGTCTGCTATCTTGGAGTTATTGCAGGAGTAGGGGAAGATGACGGCAAGCGTTATTAATGCGTCATACGAAATTATGAGCTTTAACACGGCAGTTGACTGAGACGCAGACAAGTCTGCCCCGTCACTGTTGCGTTAGCTACCTCTTTCAGAACCCGCTGTTTTTAGGAATTTATGTACTCTTCAACTTTTATTTTCGCCAAAGGGCAATACGATGATGAGTTTCATCAGCTTGATACAGCAATTGCCGAAGTCGCCAAATCGATTCCTGGCTACATGGGAGAAGAGTCGTGGGAGAGTCAAGCAACTGGACTGATCTCCAATGTGTATTACTGGGACTCACTTGATTCTCTCCAAGCGTTAATGAAGCATCCAAAGCACCTTGAGGCGAAGACTGCGCAGGCCAAGTGGCTTAACGGTTACCAAGTCATTGTTTCCGAAGTGCTTCGTTCGTATGGGGACGGAAAGCTTTCTCACCTGGCGGCCTCCTTTACTCTTGAAAAAACAGGCCGTGAATGAGTGTGGGTGACCGTAAGCAGGATTTGTGTGAAATTGGGAAAAACTGTTTTTAAAAGAAGTTAGGAAGTTGCTGTATAGAGCCTCTACTGGCCCACCCGCAAACACGGCAGACGCAGCAGTGCGTAGCAATCCTGCATCGTCACCCACCCAACGTCATCAAACTCGCATTACCCCCGGCAGCGGTCGTATTGATACACAACGCCCGTTCCGCCACCAGTCGCCACAACGGTATCGTCGCTTCCGCCACCGTTTCAATCACCGGCACCAGCGCGCCATCGCGTGCTGCCAGCAACGGTCGCAGTATATGCATCTGCGATGCCTCCACCAAGGCCAGATGCAAAGCGACGTCGCTCAACTGAGTCTGTTCGACAACACGAATCGCATCGCGCACACGCTTCGGCAAATCGGATGGCATTAAATCAACAGCAGCTTCCATCACATACGCCGTATTCCCGGTCGCAAAGATCGCTGCCAATTGATTCAATAAAGCGTCAGCCGAAACTGCCGCACACAACACCGCACCGCGCGGCGCAAACGACAAGGTATTGCGCTCACCGGTCGAGCCCGGCAATACCAGCGCGGTATTGACCATCGTCGCATGCGCGTATTGTTCAACGAGCACGGCGATATGTTCATGGCCATGATTCTTGGACCATGCGATTAATACATCCAGCAGTTGCATGTCCGCGTTAGTGGAAATGCCATGAATAGTGTGCGCATCAAGCGTGACGACAGGCTTGCGCTGCAGGCGTTTTAGATAAAGCGGCCCGCCCGCTTTCGGCCCGGTGCCGGATTTGCCTTCGCCACCGAATGGTTGCACACCAACCACTGCGCCGACGATATTGCGATTCACATATATATTGCCAACATGCGCGCGCGACGCGATGAAGTTGATCGTCTCATCGATGCGCGAATGAATGCCGAGCGTCAAGCCATATCCCGTTGTGTTGATCGCTTCGATCAACTGCGGCAACTCGTCGCGCGTATAACGCAGCACATGCAATACCGGCCCGAAGACTTCACGCTGCAACTCGGACAGCGATTCGATTTCGAGTACGGTAGGCGCAACAAATGTGCCGTGCTGCGTCGCCGCGTCGAGCGGCAGTTGATAAAAACTTTTTGCATGGCGCTTGATGCGCTCGATATGCGCGTACAAATCACGTTGCGCTTCGCTGTCGATGACCGGGCCGATATCGGTGGCCAGACGATCCGGATTGCCGATTCGCAGTTCTCCCATCGCGCCTTGCAGCATGTGCAAGGTTTTGTCGGCGATATCGGCTTGCAGGCACAACACGCGCAACGCCGAGCAGCGTTGGCCAGCGCTGTCGAATGCGGAGCTGATCACGTCCTGCACCACTTGTTCCGGCAAGGCGCTGGAATCGACAATCATTGCATTCTGGCCGCCGGTTTCAGCAATGAACGGGATGTCGCATGATTCTTCAACGCAGCGCTTGGCCAACGTGCGGTTGATGATTTGCGCTACTTCGGTCGAGCCGGTGAAGATCACGCCGCGCACGCGCTTGTCGGCAACCAGTTTGGCGCCGACGGTTTCACCGCTGCCGGGCAGGAATTGCAAAGCGCCGCGCGGGATGCCCGCGTCATGCAGTAACTGTACCGCGCGATACGCGATCAACGGCGTTTGCTCGGCAGGTTTGGTCAGCACCACGTTGCCGGCGGCCAGCGCGGCGCTGACTTCGCCGATAAAGATGGCCAGCGGAAAATTCCAGGGGCTGATGCACACTACCGGTCCGAGCGCCAATGCGTTCGGCATGCCATGCACCTGCGCGGCGTAATAGCGCAAAAAATCGACCGCTTCGCGCACTTCGGCAATCGCGTTCGGCAGCGATTTTCCTGCTTCGCGTATTGCCAATGCCATCAATTCAAGCTGATGCGTTTCGAGCAGATCGGCGGCGCGCGCCAATGCATCGGCGCGCTCGGCCGGCAGCACGGTTTGCCAATCCATCGCATACGCATCAGCCACTATCAGCGCGGCGTCGACATCGGCGGCATCGGCTTCAATAACATCGCCGACCACATCGCGATGGTCGGCTGGATTCAATACCGGGTGCGCTTGCGTTGCGGTCACCTTGCCGTCGATCAGCGGATGCGCATGCCACTGCCGCGCGCCATATTGCGCAAACATCGCGTTGATCGTGCGTAATACGCTTTCATTGCTCAAATCGAGACCGGCAGAATTTTTTCGCTCGACGCCGTATAACGCGGCCGGCAGCGCAATATTCGGATGCGGTTCGCCGCCCGATTGCCTGACCGCATCGAATGGGTCGGCGATCAGGGCATCGACCGATATCTGTTCATCGACAATCTGATTCACGAACGACGAGTTCGCGCCGTTTTCCAGCAAGCGCCGCACCAGGTAAGCAAGCAGCGTTTCATGCGAGCCGACCGGCGCATAGATACGGCATGGCTTGTTCAGGTTAGCTTCACCGACCACTTGGTCGTACAGTGTTTCACCCATGCCATGCAGGCATTGGAATTCATAATCATAAATTTTCCGTTCTTGTGCCCAAGTGTAAATGGCGGCCAGCGTATGCGCGTTGTGCGTGGCGAATTGCGGGTAAATCACATCGGTGGCGGCCAGCAGTTTTTGCGCGCAGGCGAGGTAAGACACATCGGTGTGGACCTTGCGCGTATAGACCGGATAGCTTGGCATGCCATCGACTTGCGCACGCTTGATTTCAGCATCCCAATACGCGCCCTTGACCAGACGCACCATGAATTTGCGTTTGCTTCTGCGCGCCAGATCGGCCAGATAATCGATCACGAACGGGCAGCGCTTCTGGTAAGCCTGCGCCACGAAGCCGATGCCATCGAAACCGGCCAAGTCGGCATCGAACGCCAGTGCTTCCATCAGGTCGAGCGACAATTCAAGGCGGTCCGCTTCTTCGGCATCGATGTTCAAGCCGATGTCGTATTGCTTCGCGGTGAGCAGCAATACTTTCAGGCGCGGCAACAATTCTTGCATCACGCGTTCGCGCTGCACGCGTGAATAGCGCGGATGCAAGGCCGACAGCTTCACTGAAATGCCGGGGCCATGCTTGATGCCGCGCCCATTGGACACGCGGCCGATCGCGTGAATCGCGTTTTCGTATGCGGCGTAATATTTCGCGGCATCGATGCTGGTCAGCGCTGCTTCGCCCAGCATGTCGTATGAATACCGATAACCACGCGTCTCATTGTCGCGGCTGTTGGCGAGTGCTTCATCGATGGTCTGGCCTGTCACGAATTGATTGCCGAGCATGCGCATCGCCAGATCGACGCCTTTGCGGATCAGGGATTCGCCGCCTTTTGCAATCAGCTTGGTCAATGCAGAGCCGAGGCCCTGCTCGCTGCTGGTGCCGACCAATTTGCCGGTAATCAGCAAGCCCCAGGTCGCAGCATTGACGAACAGCGATGGCGACTCACCCAGATGGCGGCGCCAGTCACCTTTGCTGATTTTGTCCGCGATCAGGCGATCCGCGGTTTGATGGTCGGGGATGCGCAGCAAAGCTTCGGCCAGGCACATCAGCGCAACGCCCTCTTCCGATGACAGGGAAAATTCATGCATTAGCGCATCGACGCCCGACGCGCGGGTGCGCTTCTCGCGTACCGACTCGACCAGTTTGCGCGCCAATGCCTGGAGAGCGATTTGCGAGGATGCGCTTACTGTCACCTGCGATAGTAGCCCTTGCACCGCTTCGCGTTCGTCGCGGCGGTAGGCTGCGGTGACGGCGGCGCGCAATGGCAGCGGATCACGCAAAATTTCGGCGTGTAACGCGGCAAACGGAAACGACTCGACTGCTGACACTGAAGCCGGGCGGATGCTGTTAAACATGGCGTAATTTTCTTTACAAAGGATAAAGGCAATCAGGCCAATATAGCAAAATCGACCAGATTCAATGATTCGATTGTATGGACAATTGCTGTAGATTAATTTTGGTAATTGAGGGCGCTACCAGAATTTTGTATTTAATGAGACAATTCCACCGAAGAAAATTTTTCGGGGTTAGCCGTCATGCTCGACAAGATAAGCAAAAAAATTCTGGCGGAATTGCAGAACGACGGCCGCATCAGCAATGTGGAATTGGCCGCGCACGTGAACCTGTCGCCCGCCGCATGTCTGGAGCGCGTGCGCAAGTTGCAGGAAGCCGGCTACATCCTGGGTTACACCGCGCAACTCAATCCGCAACTGCTTGATGTAGCGTTGCTGGTGTTTATCGAAGTGGTGCTGGATCGCACTACGCCGGAAGTGTTCGATGCATTCAAGCGCAGCGTGCAAGTGATTCCGGAAGTGCTGGAGTGCCACTTGGTGGCCGGTGGTTTCGACTACCTGATCAAGGCGCGCGTGAAGGACATGAGCGCATACCGTGAATTTCTCGGCAAATCTCTGTTGCAGCTAAAAGGCGTGCGCGAGACACATACCTATGCGGTGATGGAAGAAGTGAAAAATACGTCTAAGCTGCATATCAAGTAATTTCCGAAATGGCAGGTGCATGACGATAGCGCTTTACTTTCGCATCGTCCGCCAGCGCATCACTTGCGCACCCGAATCCGCTCCACCGCATCCCCCGTCATTGCGCTCAAATGTTCACGAAGCCACTTGTGCGCGGGACTGCGCGCATCGCGCTCATGCCACAGCATATCCATATGCACGTCGGGCAATTCAAAGGGCAAATCCTTGGTAATCAGCGCGCCGGTCATGCCGGTCGATCCAACCAGGTGACGCGGCAACACGGTAATCAGGTCGGAGTTTGACACCACCCGTCCCGCCGTAAAAAACTGGTTCACCGTCAACAAGATGCGGCGTTCGCGATTGATCCGCGCCAATGCCTCATCGGTCAAGCCGTGGGCGCGGCCGGAAAAGCTCACCAGCAAATGGTTGGCCGCGCAATAGGCGTCCAGCGTTAATTCCTGACTTGCCAGCGGGTGGTTCTTGCGCATCACGCAAACGTATTTGCCAGAATACAAGCGCTCGTGCCGAATCGGGGTATCCGGCCCGCCCGCCAGTTGCGCGACCACGCCTGGGAAAAAACCGATCGCCAGATCAATATCGCCTCGCAACAGCATCGGCCGCGGCTCGCGCGTGGTCAGCGGCACCATGCGCACATTGACGCCCGGCGCTTCGCTTTCGATTGAACGTACCAGCGACGGTAGCCACAGTACGGCAGTCGCATCCGCCATTGCCATCCGGAAGGTCGCCTGCACTTTGGATACATTGAAAATGGTCGGCGCGACTGCTTCTTCCAGTTCCGACAATGCTTTCCTGACCGTTGGCCATAGTTCCTCGGCGCGCGGCGTCGGCTTGACGCCGTGTGCGGTACGAATCAGCAACTCGTCGCCCAGCGCGTCGCGCAAACGCCGCAGCGCATTCGATACCGCCGGCTGCGTCATCGCTAGGCGGCTGGCAGCGCGTGTCAGGTTCTGTTCGGTCATCACCGTATCAAACACGCGCAACAGGTTCAAATCAAGGGTCAGGAAGCTCATTGTTGGCCTGAGGAAATAAAAATCCGGATAAAAATGCTAAAGAAAAAAACAGTGATATTCAAAAACAGTATATTTGAAATAAATATCCGGATAAAAAAGGCAAAGAAAAAGCGATGATATTCAAAAAAAGTATATTAGATATGAAGATTCAAAATTGGACTTATAAGTATGACATCTTTACACTGCAATGCAGCAAAACGATGATTATTGATGAGTTGATTAGGAGTATCCCATGTCTATTTTAGCGATTACCTTACCTGCCACTGTTGGCCAAATTGTTTTTCCGTTGCTCGGACTCGGCGTTTTCGCCATTTTGTTATTCGTATTCAAGCCACTTACATACGGTTTGTTGCGTGCTGCGTTGCTGGTGCTGACACCACATCAATCGCTGCAACAGCGCAATAACTACAGTAACCAGCGCGGCGTGTTGATGCTCAACAGCATGGCAAACGAATTGGATATGACGCAGCCTAACCTTGCTGCAGAACTGCGCCTGCGGGCATCGCGCGGCTAAGCTTGTAAAGAATGTCTCCTCCTTCCTTCCACGGAAGGATTTATGCCCCGCAGGCTTTGGCCTTGCGGGGTTTTTTTATCATTGCTTCGCCAGTTGTTGGGATGAAATCGTGGATTGCCTATTTGCCACAGGAAGAATGACCGCACCTCATCGGTCTCGGCCATATCTGTGTTGATGCCGGATGCGCGTCTACAAGCCTTGAATCAGCATCTGGGTATCTACCACGCGCACCTCTTTGCGCACCGGCATGCCATCCTCAATGAACCAGCGCTGCGCCACAAACGGCGCCAAGCCGGTTTCCTCGCGAATGGCGAATTGAAAGATCGCATCCCATTCGGTTTCACGCGGCATCACCCACACTACCTGGCGGCCGTTATCGGCACGAATGCCGGCGTGTTGCAGATTGGGCCGAACGCGTTCCGCGCGCTGCTCGCGATCTTCGGCATACACGCCGTTTGCATCGGGCGTGGGCAACACTAGCGGCACTCTTTTTTGCACCAATGACGAAGCGCGCGTCTTGAACTTCGCCCACGGCCCGATCAAGGTTTGCGTGACGAAGTGCAGTTCCTGGTCGGTCAGCGGTTCATCGATGTAATAGCAGGAAAGAGCAAAGGGCATGGGCTTGAATACGAGTGCTCAGATGGACACCGCGCATCGGCAGTAAGGAGAGTTCATTTTAAATGACTTCGATGTCCGGTAGGTTCTCGGCAACCTGCTGCACCGTTGTGAATTCCGTCAATGTTTTTACGATCACAGGTAAAGGTTCCGGCCAGATTTCGGGAAGATCTCTTTCCTGCGGACTGATAATCGGAAACGCCAGCTTTTCCAGAGGCGGAGAAAATGCGGCATCCACACCCGGCTTGTTCCCTCTCGCATCGATACGGTACCAGCCATACTGCTTCAGATACACGGCATTGAGGCCGTGCAGGCAAAACGGCGGCCCCTCCGTACCAACAGCAAGTCGCTGATAACCCAGACCGGATGGAATGCCATTCACGCGCAACAGTGCTGCCAGCAGATGGCTTTTTGCATAACAAAAGCCGGTGCCGTGCCGCAAGACTTCGGATGCACTACAAGTAACAGGATTGCACTTGTAGTCGCCACTGTGCTTGATTTCGTCGCGCACGAATTCGAAGCAGCGCTTCACGAGCATTTCTTCCGATGTGCAGCCTGCGGCGAGTTCGGCGGCTTTTTGTGCGACATCGGGATGATGCCAGTCGATGTATTTGCTGGAGGCGAGATAGGGGTGCATTGAATGTGAAATGTACTTCCTGAAAATTCAGTAGGCTGAAAGCGGATGCTATTCGATTATCGATTTGAATGTATTCGCATCGCGCCGCTGCCGACGTCGGTCAAGCCACCAAGCCAGAACCGGCAACGCCAGAAATCCGCCCGGCGCCACAAAAAGCACCATGTAGGGACTGACCAATGCCAGTCGGCGCAACTGCGCCCGGATTTTCTTGCGCTCGACATCGGTCCAGTGATAGCCGTTGCGCTGTTTCATCAGTAACGGCATCAGCCCGCGTATTTGCGACATTTCTGCCGACAGACGCAAGCGCTCGCGGTTTTGCAGCGCCCACGCCCATTGGAATACCTTCCTTATAGGAAGGAACGGCGTTGCCAGTGTTGAGATGAATCGCTGGAACAATTGTTATTCTTATAAAGGATGGAAGATCGGCAATGCAATGTCTTGTACGATTGTATCCGCATCCTTCGCGTACAACGTCCATTTCGGCACATTTATACCGCAAAGCACACACCGCCCTCGTCTGCCACAATAAGTGCAGCTCTTGCAAAGGGCGCGCCAATTTTGGCACCTCAACTACAGTGCTGAAATTGGCACATCTTTTGTTTGTACTTTATTCCTGCGCGGAGGATTCACCCATTTTTATCATGATGCATCCCGGAACAAATTCAATCTCTTCTCCACTCCCTCGGAAGAGCGGCGCATCACCCGTTCTTCTTTTCCATTTTCCTCATCTAACGTTATCTCAACAGCACTGCTCACTTCAGGATAAGTGTGTATAAATATCATGAATGGATCAACAGTCTTTGGTTCTGCACCGTTTCGAACGCGCATTGCATCATATGCAGGTTTTACTGCAATCGGGGCTATTTGTTCCCGAAGATGGTGGAACACTGCATCTATGAGCGCCCTCCTGCCTTGATCTTCGGTCAAGCCATCCGCCCATAGGGGCACGCCCTGATGATTGCTCGCAAATTTTGCTGTTGCCGCCGTGTCTGACCCTGAGCCGGAAGTGCCTAACATTACCGGCAAGCCGAGTTCATCACGAATTTTACTTCCCAGATCACTCGAGAGATTTACACCGTGAGCATCCTTGAGATGATGAGTGCCTGCACGATCAGCATAAAAGGCAACGCTCGAGGAATACTTATCAAGCATGGATAACAAATTAGAGTGGGATTTTAATTCCTTGGCAATTCTGCTCAATACAAATGAAACTTCAACGCCGAATTGCGACTGTTCTAATGTAAGAGGCCCCTCCTCAGCACGTGCAAACATCGCATTAAGGCCCGTTTTAAATATATTGATAGATTTCTTCACAATCTGGTCTGCCGATATATTTTTTCGATCGAGAATTTCTTTATGGAGTTGTTCGCGGATTTCAGGGGCAAGCTCGGCTTTGGACCATATGCCTCGAACAAGATGTGTCAAATGGGCGCTTTGCCTGGCGACAGGAGAGTCCGGTTGACGCATTGCATTCCTGGCTTCCAAATTGATAGCGCGTTCAGCATCTATATGCCTGAAGAAATTCTTAGCTCGTAACTGCAAATGCTCAGGAGAATCATAGGTGGCGTTCTGAAGCGTTTTCTCAATAAAGTCGGTGACCTCAGAAGACGTGTCTTCGCCTGGCTGGAAATTTTCTCCACCAATGGAAACTCCGGTGTGCGGAGAGCGGCTGGGGAGAGAGACAAAGCCAGGAAGCCTTTGATTTCGTTTAAGGCTTGCACTTGTTGGAAGCGATGAACCAGGCGTGTCAGACATCTTGCTCTCAACACTATTGTTTGGATTGGAGCGATTTTTTTCCTCCGGTTCGGCAACTTCACGGGAGATGTGCGAACCGGCATAAGGAGACATTCGGGATGGGATCATATTTTTCCTTCTATACGTTAAAAGTTTAATGAGTGGCTGCTGGCAATGCAAAGTTCCATCGTGGGTAACGGAAAATCGTTTGGCCTGATAGCGGCCGCCGCGTGAACGCGCTTTATGGCGTTTTATGGCCCTTACGAAATACGCGTTATAACCTTTGGGGTATAGAGGCTCGGCTACCCGATTAGCGCTTCTTGGGTATCTTGCCCAATTCCAAACCACGAGAACTTGATTCCTCATTGAATGCGGTGAGCTCTTCGAGCAGCGGGACACTTTATCGGGAGCGTAGCCAACAAAAAAGCGCGGTCAGGTTACCCTGCCGCGCTTCATTTTCCTCCCGCATCTAGGGGGAGATGAACTTTTACTCTAACATCAATCCATCAGCCGCTTTTCCAATTGCGCTTTCACCTCGATCAATTCCGCCGGCAAGCGATGCTTCAGCTTATCGAACAACTCCGCATGCAACTTCAACTCCGCTTCCCATGCTGATTTGTCGATCGATGTGATGCGGTCGAATTTTTCTTGCGAGAAATCGATGCCGTCCCACGTCAGGTCGGTGAATTGCGGCGTGATGCCGAAGATGTTTTCGACGCCGCTGGCCTTGCCTTCGATGCGGCCGATCATCCACTTCAATACGCGCATGTTGTCGCCGAAGCCAGGCCAGACGAACTTGCCATTTTCATCGGTGCGGAACCAGTTGACGCAGTAGATGCTCGGCAGCTTGGCGTCGGATTCGGCAATCTTCTGGCCCATGTTGAGCCAGTGCTGGAAGTAGTCGCTCATGTTGTAGCCCATGAACGGTAACATCGCGAACGGGTCGCGGCGCACGATACCCATTTGGCCGGCAGCAGCAGCGGTGGTTTCGGAACCCATGGTCGCGGCCATGTACACGCCTTCAATCCAGTTGCGCGCTTCGGTCACCAGCGGTACGGTCGTCGAGCGACGGCCACCGAAGATGAAGGCCGAGATCGGCACACCGGCCGGATCGTCCCAAGCTGGGTCGACCACCGGATTTTGCGTGGCGGCGACGGTGAAGCGCGCGTTCGGATGCGCTGCTTTGCGGCCGGTTTCCTTGCTGATTTCCGGTGTCCAATCCTTGCCTTGCCAGTCGATCAGGTGCGTCGGCACTTCCTTTGTCATGCCTTCCCACCACACGTCGCCGTCGTCGGTCAGCGCGACGTTGGTGAAGATGGTGTTGGCGGTGAGCGATGCCATGCAGTTGGAGTTGGTTGCGGTGTTGGTGCCCGGTGCCACGCCGAAATAGCCGGCTTCCGGATTAATCGCGTACAGGCGGCCATCGGCACCCGGTTTGATCCACGCGATGTCGTCGCCGATGGTGGTGATTCTCCAGCCTTCGAAGGCCCTGGGCGGAATCAGCATCGCGAAGTTGGTCTTGCCACAGGCGGATGGGAAGGCGGCGGCGACGTAGTGTTTCTTGCCTTGCGGCGATTCGACGCCGAGGATCAGCATGTGTTCTGCCAGCCAGCCTTGGTCGCGGCCCATGGTGGAGGCGATGCGCAGTGCAAAGCATTTTTTGCCGAGCAATGCATTGCCGCCGTAGCCGGAACCGTAGGACCAGATTTCACGAGTTTCCGGATAGTGCACGATGTATTTGGTGGCGTTGCACGGCCATGCGACATCTTTCTGGCCGTCGGCCAGCGGTGCGCCGACGCTATGCACGCACGGCACGAATTCGCCGTCGCTGCCGAGTACGTCGTACACAGCCTTGCCCATACGCGTCATCACGCGCATGTTGACCGCGACATAGGGGGAATCGGACAACTCGATGCCGATGTGCGCGATCGGCGAACCCAGCGGGCCCATCGAAAACGGCACCACGTACATCGTGCGGCCTTTCATGCAGCCCTCGAACAGACCGTTCAGGGTGGTGCGCATTTCGGCTGGGGCCATCCAGTTGTTGGTGGGGCCGGCGTCTTCCTGCCTAGTGGAGCAGATGTAGGTGCGGTCTTCGACGCGCGCCACGTCGGATGGGTCGGAGCAGGCGAGGTAGCTGTTCGGACGCTTGGCCTCGTTCAGTTTTTTCATGGTGCCGGCAGTCACCATTTCGGCGCACAAGCGGTCGTACTCTTCTTGCGAGCCATTGCACCAGTAAATGCGCGCCGGCTTGGTCAAGGCCGCGATTTCGGCAACCCAGTTAATTAATTTTTGTTGCTTAACGTAAGTTGGTGCGTTCATTGCTGCAACACCACCCATGGCGGGCTGATTCATAGAAACTACCTCCAATGCCAATAAAGAAGAATTCTTGTCTTGTCCCGACACGGCTGGAACGCCGTCAGCTTGTGGCTATTTGATAACAACGGTACGGCGGTCTTGCCGAATGGCGGTCGGATCAACGACCGCGAAGTCTGAAAAATGGAATAATGCTCAGACTTATGGGGCTTGCCTTCGCATGTGAAATACCAATGACATGCGTGAAAAATAGTGCCGATTGTACACCCGGCAAACTGCGATCCTCCATGTGGCCCATCAAAATTGTAGTAGAAATAGTTGAGTTTTGTAGTGGGTTATCGTGCTATCTCCTAGATACGTTATTCCATTACCAAAATTGCGCTTATTTAACAAATTACCTATGAAAATCGCCATTCTCGATGATTACCAAGACTGCGTGCGCGGCCTCGACTGCTTTACTTTATTGGAGGGGCATGAAGTCAAAGTGTTCACTAATAGCGCGCGCGGTGTCGGGCAACTGGCGATCCGGCTGGCCGACTTCGATGCATTGGTATTGATCCGCGAACGCACCGAGTTTTCGCGACAGCTATTGCGCAAGTTGCCCAAGCTTAAGCTGATTTCACAGACCGGCAAGGTCAGCGGGCATATCGATGTTGCTGCCGCCACTGAATGCGGCATCAGGATTGTCGAAGGCGTCGGCGACCCGACCGCACCGGCAGAATTGACTTGGGCACTAATCATGGCGGCCAGCCGCAAGATTCCGCAATACGCCGCGCACCTGAAGGATGGTGTATGGCAAACCGCATCGATGAGGCCAGAATGCAATGGGCTCGGCACGGTGCTGAAAGGCAAGAAGCTCGGGATCTGGGGCTACGGCAAGATCGGTCGCATGATTGCCGGCTATGGCAAGGCATTCGGAATGCAGGTTGTGATCTGGGGACGCGATGCGAGCCGTGAGCAAGCGGTAAACGACAGCTACCAAGCGGCACAATCGAGAGATGCGTTCTTCTCGGACATGGATGTCATTTCGATGCATCTGCGGCTCAACGATGCGACCACTGGCATTGTTACTGCCGAAGATCTTGCATGCATGAAATCGAGCGCATTATTCGTCAATACCAGCCGTGCCGAACTGGTGGCGGCCGGGGCGCTGGAGACAGCGTTGCAGCAAGGGCGGCCGGGATACGCGGCGCTCGATGTGTTCGAGACCGAACCGCTGCCGGCCGGTTCGCCGCTGTTGCGCATGGAGAATGTGCTGGCGACGCCGCATCTGGGTTATGTCGAGAAGGACAGCTATGAAGTGTACTTCCGCGCGGCGTTTCAGAATGTGGTCGATTTTGCGAACGGTGCGCCGAAGAATGTATTGAATCCAGAGAGTCAGAGCCAGTAGCTCTTGCAAGGCAGGAATTTCCCGGGCAGCACTACGTCGGCGACACGATCACGCTGACATCGGGCTACGCGAACCGCCGATTGCGAAGTCAACGAGCAGCGTCTGAAGAGGCACCAGCGGGACCTACCTTGAATGTCACTACAGGCTTTGCCAGTGCCGTCGAGCCGGTCCACAAGCGCGCCCATCCTGGCGGCCATGGCAAGTCCGGCCCTGCATAATCAGGCACGCCGCGCCGCACCGGAATGATCGGCAGTGCGGCAGGCACGGGGCCGCTGCGCGTATCCCAGCCGAGCGAAAAAGCGTAATTCGGCAGCAAGGCTTCACACACCGCTGCAAACCATGCCGTGTGATCTTCATCGCGGCCCAGCGCCTGCGCCAATCCATGCGGATCGAAGCGTGCCAAGGTGCTTGCCAATTCCGGTGCCGATTCACCGGGCGCATCGCCCCAACCCATCACCGGGTTGAAGTTGTAATCGGCACCGGAACCATACCAGCCTTCGCGCCACGGGCGTTCCATCCAACGGCGTTGTCCGGTGAACAAATGCCAGCGCCAATGCAAGCCGGACGGTTTCGGCCAGCTATACAGATACAGACGTTGATAACCCGCGCGATGCAGGTCGCGCACCAGCGCCATCAGGCGCGCATGCGGCATGCGGTCGGGTGGCGCGCGGCGGAACAGAATCGGTTCGCCATCCGCGTGCTGCACTTCATCGGAAGACAGATTCAAATCGAGCGTGCGGACCTCGCTGCCGAAACGCGCGGAGATCCAGCCGGTCAATAAATTGACTGACGTGATAACGCCATAGCCGCGATAACGATGGAAAATGACGGTGCCTGGAGCGACGGGTTTCATGAATAAGCAGTTGTGCAATAACTCTTGAAAATCGAATACGGCCCTGATGCATGCGTAATGCAATACGCGTTCGGATAACACACATTGTATGACGTGTTTGCCGACGTAAAAAATGCTGCGTTCGATACACTGTAAACTATTCCGGCGCATAAAGCACCGTTTGCCATTTCAACTAAATTTCATTGTGTTGTCATGCATGAAAGCGGACCGTTACGTCCACGCCGCGTCCATCGAGGTTCGCGCCTATGGTGATTGTGCCACCGTAAGCGGTGGCGATTTATTGGTGGCGATGGATAGTCCTAATCGACTGCCAATCCGGCAAACATGCCCATTTCCACCTTCGCTTCGAACGACTCGGGTTCCCGCTCCAGCGAGCCTAAAGCCAAATGGATGGCGGGACAGGACGTGAAGGCGAAGAATGTTATGCACGCTTTGCATAATTTAATGCGCACAATGCATTGGATTTGCAGCCCTGTGTTCACCTAGGATGCCTTCAGTCTCGTTTATCCGCACGAGACTGAAAAGTATTTCTCTCCTCTAAAAAAGTGGCAGGGGTTTTTCAGTGCGGCGCATAACACGCTCACTTCATATTGATGATGAGCAACAGGAGGTTTCATGGGTCTCGACGACGATTGCATTTTGGGTAATGGCGCGCTCCATGACCGATTCCGACTTGCAACAGAGATTTTGGGCGCGTTGGTGTCAAATGCGCCGCGACCTTTAAGCATGGCGCAGCTGGAAGATCACACTGGACGTCCGGCAAAAGAATTGGTGAAATTATGCGGCAGCCTGTGGGGTGCGTTATTGATGCGTCCGGATGCCAGTATCCGCGACGGCTGGGTGCTGGCCGGACCGCCGAATGCGATCACGCTGGAAGATATATTCCGCTGCGTGCTCGAATCGCAGCCGGGGCGCAGCAAAGCCATTGCGGCGAAACCGGACAATCCAGATCGCACGCATCACGATGTTGATTTGCTGGTGATGCAGGCGACCATGGCCATCAATCAAAGCGTGTTTCAGCATCTGCGCCAATTTTCACTGGATCGCCTGAAAGCCAGTGCGTCCAGCATGTCCGCGTTCAGCCGGCATGTGCAGCGCCGGTCGCGTTACGATGCAATGCCAGATTTTGCGTAGCGTTTTCTAGGGCCAGCGCTTCATACGCTGCGCGAACCGGAACAACGGTCCGACCAGTATCACCAGTGCCGCCATGCGCGTGACGTGAAACGCGGTGACGATCGGCACGCCCAGTTGCAGTGTTTTGGCAGTCAGACTCATTTCGGCGATGCCGCTGGGAGACGTCGCCAGGATCGCC
This sequence comes from uncultured Oxalobacteraceae bacterium, assembly GCA_966250375.1. Lineage (GTDB taxonomy): Bacteria > Pseudomonadota > Gammaproteobacteria > Burkholderiales > Burkholderiaceae_D > CAMLDH01. Next base: position 120,401 of record CBINHE010000001.1, on the reverse strand, counting down.
GTCACCGGATCAATTCCACTCATCCACGCCAAGCCGTAGCCGAAACCGCTTGCCAGCAATAACGCGACTGCGCTGCATACCGCGACGCTGACGAGGTAGCGCGGCGCCATGTGCAAAAACGCCGGTGTGAAGCAGGTGCCCAGCGACACGCCGATGAAGAGTTGGCCGAGAGGCACGATCCACTCCGGCAATGCCGACAAATTCACGCCGAACGCTGTCAATCCAATCGCGACCATCAGTGGCCCGATCACCCACGCATTGGGCCACTTCCGGCGGCTGAATGCAACTGCACACAAACTGGTCAGCAACATCAGCAATGCCAGACCGCCATAGTTGATCACACGCGCACCCGGGATGTACAAATCGCTGCCGTGCACATCCCAGAATTTGAAACCGAACGGAATGACCGCGACTACCATCATGATGCGCAGACTGTGTGCGGCCGCAACCCGGTCGACGGCCGCACCGTGGCGCTCGCCCTGGCTTGCCATCTCGGACGCGCCGCCGACGGCCATCGCAAAAAATGCGGTGGTCTTGTCGATGCCGGAAAGCTTGTGCAGCAGCCAGCCGCAGGCGGCCCCCCAGCAGCAGCGCGAATGCGACAGCGAGTCCGATGAAGCCGAGATAGGAGGCGAGCACTTTGAGAACCGCTGGCGTGAAGTACAAGCCGAGTGCGGTGCCGATTGCCCATTGGCCAGCTTGGCGGATTTGCACTGGCGCGCGCAGGTCGAGGCTGGCCATGCGAGCGGCGGCGGTCGAAAATAGCGGGCCGATCATCCAGGGAAGCGGGGTGTTGATCCAGACGCACAGCTTGGCGGCTAACAGGCCAAGAGCTAGCGTCAGGAGAATGGGGCGGACATTAGCAGGTAGCGGGAAAGGCGTATTCATCAACTTTCTTATTCTGAAGCCACGCAAAGACCGTTGTCGCTTGCGCATGATTTACTGGTTGTCATTCCGAACGGCGTGACAGCCTTGCTATTTTGCATTTTGCGTGGCTCGGCCGTCTTCCAACCGATTCTTAACAATCAGACAAACAAATGCTAGCATCCCCCCTGCAGTATAAATTTTGATTGATGCTTGTCTGTTCCTGGAGCTCCATTTTGGCCGATACTCCTCTCAAGATCGTGCACGGTACCGCGTTGACCGATCAACAGAAAACCGATTTGTTGCACCGCCTGGCGCGTGTTGAAGGGCAAGTGCGCGGCGTGCAGAAACTGCTTGCCCAAGCTGCGGTGCCGGCGGATTGCGATGCTATTGCACAGCAGATGGCGGCAGCACGCAAGGCACTGGATCGTGCATTCGTGACCTTGCTAACCAGTGCAATTACCACGCATACCAGCGGTGCCGTCAGCATGGAAGAAGCGTCGGCCCGCGCCAAGACGCTGGCCGAAATGTTCGGTAAATTCGCGTAAGAGTTGAGTTTGCTCTAAGGTCGCGCGCATTCGCGGCTGGATTTTCATCGTCGGTGACTGTGCAGCCACAGGTAACACTGTTTATCCGATCAAGCATTTGCGCTTAGGATATTCCCTAGGTACATTGTTGTCTTCATTAGCAATTATCTGGAGTGCATGCCATGGCGCAGTCGTTTCGTTCGGCCTCTATCATTTCCGCATTATTGGCGGCGCTATTGCTGGCAGCATGTGGTGGAGGTGGCGATGGTGCCTCCTCGTCTGCGGCCACGCTGGAACAGAATGCGCCGCAAGCGACCGGCAATACCGCGACCGACGGCTTTAACTGGTTCAATTTCCGCCGGCAACAAATAGGCGAGCAAGCATTGGCGCGCAACAATGCGCTCGATGGGGCGGCGCAAGGCCATTCCGATTACCAAAAAATCAACAACACCATCACGCACGAGCAAACTCCCGGCAATCCGGGGTTTACCGGTGCGAGGGTGGCGGATCGTCTGGCGGGGGCGGGCTATCAATTCACGCAAGGCAGCTATGCGTACGGTGAGGTGATATCAAGCAGCGGCAATACTTCCGGCGCGTATGCGGCTGACAGTTTGATTGCCGCGATATATCACCGCTTCGTCATTTTCGAGCCGATGTTCAAGGAAGTCGGCGCCGGTGCGGCTACCGTGGCGGGTGGCGCTACCTATTTCACTACTGATTTCACCGCTAATGGCCTTGACACTGGTCTCGGCGCTGGCCAATCCATCGTCTATCCATTTGCCAATCAGACCAACGTGCCGATCAATTTTTTCAGCGATAACGAGGAGCCGGATCCGGTACCGACCCAGAATGAAGTCGGCTACCCCATCAGCATTCATGCCGACATCATCTCCACCGTCGTGGCGCAGACGTTCACGATGCAGCCGCGCGGCGGAGCACCGTTGCAGGTCCAACTGATGCAAAGGGCGAGCGACAGTCATACGCCGCCATCCGCGGCCGCGATCATTCCGCTGAACGTTCTGGCTTCCAACACCATCTATGACGTGCAATTTATCGGGACTGTCGACGGAATCGCCGTCAACCGTACTTGGTCATTTACCACGCGATAAGCCCACAGGAATAAGAAGAGGCCGGGTAGATGGATAACGGCGAATCCCGACTGGCGGCCGATTGGCGCGAGCGCTGCCATGATGCGCTGGATTTGATGCGGCGAGCGCTGGATTCCAGCGCTTGGCAATGCAATTTGAAAGCACAGGCTGCGACAGCAGCGCCAGCGTAAAAACACGTCATACAAGAAGCCGCCATTCGCAACCCCGTCAAGAGTGACAGCCATCGTTTCATCGGACGTCCCCCTACTCTCCTCTCGCACCCCTTCGAACTGAAGTACAAGCTCACCTCCTCGCTAACAAACGGCACGTAGCGCCCGAGATTGAAATGGCTGCGTAAAATTTTGGCAAAGCCGCTTGCCCTCAAACTTATTCGAGAACTGGATTTTCAGTGCGCCGAAGTGCCGAAGTGCAATTAACGCAATGCATATTGAACTTTTGTAAATTGGATTGGTCTTTTACAAATAATTACAACTCATAAAATCGACTGACCCCCATGCTCTGTAATTTATGCTTATTAGTAGAACAAAACGTACGCAGCAACAAGCGGCACGAACGACTTCGACAAATCGGGCTGACCGAGCGCATTCTCCACCCCGGCCGCTCCAAAGCTGTCTGGGTAACACGTCATATATGCGAAATTTGCGAGACCACGTGGCGCCACGTGGATAATGCGAACGACCCTTGTGCCGGATGGTCGGTCGAAGAAACGCCGCAATTGTGCGAGTAAAGACGGGGGATTACTCGGTACGGGCAAGAAAAGGCCGGCTCATTTTGCGGCTCCGAGCCAAGCGTCAACACCAAGTTGGCATTGAAGAATTAACCCTCAGTGTTTCGCAAAACAAGCGACGTCAGCAAAAACAATGCAAATTCTTCATTGTTCCGATAGCGCCTGATGGAGTGCCTCGGCTTGGCCAGCTTTCACCCCGATTGTTGCCTGTCTATTTGCCGATGCAAAACCGCGAAAAAATCACGCCCAGCAAATCATCCGACGTGAATTCGCCGGTAATGCTGCTGAGCCGATCTTGGGCCAAGCGCAATTCTTCCGCGAACAAATCCAGCGCCTGATCGCTGCTCGCCGCATGCAGCGCGGCCGTCTCCAAGTGAATGCGCGCTGCTTTCAATGCTGTTAAGTGCCGTTCGCGTGCAAGGTACAGCGACTCTCCTGTCTGCTGCCAACCAGCCAGGCGCAGCAGTTCTGCGCGCAGCAAATCCATGCCCAAGCGGTCGGTCGCCGACAGATAGATGTGGGTTGAATCCGGTAGTCGGTCGATCGCGGGACGATGACCGGACAAGTCGATCTTGTTCCATACGCGCATGACAGGAATGCCAACCGGAAAGCGTGCAGTAATTTCCTCGTCGGCGCGCGTCGGGCCGCGGCTCGCGTCCAGCATGTGCACGATCACATCGGCCTTGTCGACTGCAGCCCAAGTGCGCTCGATGCCGATGCGCTCGACTTCATCGCTGGCATCGGCTGCGTTGCGGATGCCGGCAGTGTCGATCACGTTGACCGGGATACCATCGAGTTGAATGGTTTCCGTCACCTTGTCGCGCGTGGTGCCGGCGATCGGCGTGACAATCGCGACGTCCGAACCGGCCAGCGCATTCAACAAGGACGACTTGCCGACATTCGGCTCGCCGGCCAGCACGATATTCAAGCCGTCGCGCAACATCGCGCCTTGCGCGGCCCGCTGAAACACATGTTCCAGAGCGGCGCGAATTTTTTCCAGTTGGCCGCGTGCGTCAGATTTTTCGAGGAAGTCGATTTCTTCTTCCGGAAAATCCAGCGTCGCCTCGACCAACATGCGCAAGTTGATCACTTGCTCGACCATGCCATTAATTGTTCTGGAAAACTCGCCGGTCAACGATTGCGACGCCGACTTCGCGGCGGCTTCGGTCGATGCTTCAATCAAATCGGCAACCGCTTCCGCCTGCGCCAGATCGAGCTTGTCATGGAGGAAGGCACGATGCGTGAATTCCCCCGGCTGCGCCAGACGCAAGTCGATGTCGTGACCGGCTTCGATGCAGCGCGTCAGCAGCATCTGCATCACGATCGGCCCGCCGTGGCCTTGTAATTCCAGTACATCCTCGCCAGTGTATGAATGTGGTGCTTTGAAATAAATCGCCAAACCTTGGTCGATTGCGCTGCCGTCAGCGTTCCGGAATGCCAGATAGGTTGCATGGCGTGGTTGCAATTGTGCGCCCTCTTTCAGGCCGCACACTGCCTCGATGACAGGTGCCAGATTTTTACCGGACAAGCGTACTACGCCGATACCGCCTCGTCCGGGTGCGGTGGCAATGGCTGCGATGGGAGAAGAGTCGTAAGTCATGAAGTAATTTTACGTTTGTTGCACCAGTGCAAGCAATAAAAAAGCCCGTGAAATATTTTCGCGGGCTTTTTGTGTTGTTAAATACAACGGCGTTAAAAGATCAAGCTTTGCCGCCTTCCAGTTTTCTGGTAATTACCCATTGTTGTGCAATCGACAGTACGTTATTCACAACCCAGTACAACACGAGGCCGGCCGGGAAGAAGAAAAACATCACCGAGAACACAATCGGCATGAACATCATCACCTTTGCCTGTATCGGATCCGGTGGCGTAGGGTTCAGCTTAGTCTGAATAAACATCGACACTGCCATCACGACCGGCAGAATGTAAAATGGATCAGGTGCGGCCAGATCGTGGATCCAGCCAAGCCACGGCGCATTGCGCATTTCGACGCTGGCCAGCAGCACCCAATACAATGCGATGAACACCGGAATCTGCACCACGATCGGCAGGCAGCCGCCCAATGGATTGATCTTCTCGGTCTTGTACAGTTCCATCATGGCCTGGTTCATCTTTTGCGGATCGCCCTTGAAGCGTTCGCGGATCGACGTCATTTTCGGCGTGACTTGTTTCATCTTCGCCATACTGCGATAGCTGGCAGCCGATAGTGGGAAGAACGCCAGCTTGATCATGATCGTCAGCACGATGATGGTCCAGCCCCAGTTGCCGAGGACCTTGTGAATTTGCATCATCAGCCAGAAAATCGGCTTGGCGACGACAGTTAACCAACCATAGTCCTTGACCAGTTCCAAGCCCGGCGCAATTTGTTCCAGCACAGCGGATTCTTGCGGACCGGAATACAAACGGCCATCCGTTGAAAGGCTGGCGCTTGGAGCGATCGTGCCAAGCGGCTGGATAGTGCCGACTGCGTACAAGTTGGTATCGATTTTTTTCGTGAAAATCTCGCGGGGCGTCTTGTCGGCCGGGATGAATGCGGACACAAAATAATGCTGCACCAATGCGATCCAGCCATTGTCAGCTTTCTTCGCATGCTCTTCTGTGCCCTTCTCGATTTTCTCGAAAGTGAGTTTCTGGAATTTTTCAGTATTGGTATAGACCGCTGGACCGGTAAAGGTACTGTAGAACTTCGATTCGCCTTCCGGCTTGCTGCCGTCGCGCACCAGTTGCAGATACAGCGATGGCGCAATCGGTACGCCGCTGTTGTTGGTCACGGTGTGCTTGATATCGATTGTGTAGTCGCCGCGCTTGAAGGTATAGGTCTTGGTCAGCTTGACGCCGCCTTGCTCCGATTCCAGCACTAACTGCACTTGATTGTTGCCATCAAGCGAACGCGGACCGGGTTTCGCGACAAAACCGGATTTATGATTCGGGAAATCGCCGCCGATCAAGCCGGATTCGGCCAGATAGGTACGCGACGCGCTGCTGTCGAACAACACCATGTTCTTCTCCGGATCGATGGTGTCCTTATGCTTCAACAATTCCAGGCGCTTCAATTCCCCACCGACGGTGTCGATGTCGGCTTTCACTAGGTCGGTCGTAATCGTAATGCGTTCGCCTTGTACTGGCGTGGCGCCGCCGGCAATCGGTGCGGCGGGCGGCGCACCTGTGGTGCTGGCTTGCGGCACATCCGATTTCGCAGCCGGCGCGCTACCGGCAGCCGGCTTGGCCTGTTGCGTCGCCGTTGGGAAGAACATCGAGGGCTTGCCGGTATAGCGCATCCAGTTGTCCCACAGGATCAAGATGGACAGTGAGAACACAACCCACAGGACGGTACGTTTGATATCCATAAGTGTACTTAGAAGGAATTCACGAGTGATTGCAGCCATGTGGGGCTGCAGAAGGGTTTTTGGAAGGGTTTTTTGGCACCGGATCAAAACCGCCCGGATGCCATGGATGACATTTGCACAACCGTCTGGCTGCCAGCACACTGCCTTTCAATGCGCCATGCTCCTGAATGGCTTCGGCCGCATAATTGGAACAAGTCGGAAAAAACCGGCACCTCTGTCCCAGAAACGGGCTGATGCCCAACTGGTATGCATGCAGCACCAGCAATAGCAGCGTTTTCACTGCCCCACTCCCGTCACGCTTTGCGACTGTAACAGGCGAGTCAGTTCCGCGCGCAGTGCCGCTTTTAATGCGGCCGACCTGGCTGGGCCGCTCTTGCTATTGACCGGTTTGGACAAGCGCACGATACAGTCGATGGTTGGCAATGACGCTTGCCGGAACAACTCGCGGGTGACGCGCTTGATAGTATTGCGCGTGACGGCGCGCGGCGCGAACCGTTTGGCTGCGACCACTCCCAGTCGGGCATGAGAAAGTTGATTGTCTCTGGTATACAGCACGAAATGTGCTGTGCGCTGGACGGGGCGCAAACGAAAAACGGATGAAAAGTCATCCGTTTTAACGATGCGCCGATCGCGAGCGTAGTTCTGTGAACGGTCGCCGGTCACGCCAGCAGCAAACAGTGCGACGTTTGGCTTAAGCAGCCAAACGTTTACGGCCTTTGGCGCGACGTGCATTAAGCACAGCGCGGCCACCGCGGGTTGCCATGCGTGCTCGGAAGCCATGAGTGCGCTTGCGGCGAACGACGGAAGGTTGGTAAGTACGTTTCATTATTGGACTCGCTAATCAGCAAAAAATAAATCGGATCAATCACGCCCATCACGCGTGCTTCTGCGCCGCTGGTGCGTGCTAAGCCAACAAGCGGCCAACACAACAGTCCAACATCCCGGGTAGTGAACCTTGAATTAGACAGCATTTTCTGCTTGTCTGTCAATAACTTAGCGGCATCCAATAATGATGCTAAAGAGTCATACATTACAGAAATAACCGCTCTGCCTGTGGATAACTCGGCCCGTCAGGGGTAGAATAGAAGCAATGCGTGGCACGTCCCGGTGCGGTAAAAAAGCCCGCTCAACCGTAGCAGCGACAATGTCGCCACGCCATTTCACTAAGAAGATGCATGGATAATTTTTGGCAGACTTGCTCCACTCAATTGGAGCGGGAGTTGACGCCTCAACAATTTAGCGCATGGATCAAGCCGCTCACCCCTCTCGATTTTGAAGATGGTCGGTTGCGGATTGCTGCGCCAAATCGCTTCAAGCTGGATTGGGTCAAGACCCAATTTGCCAGCCGCATTAACGCGCTTGCCGCACAGTTCTGGGACACCCCGGTCGATGTGCAATTCGTACTCGACCCGCGGCTGAACGCAGCCAGAAAGCCAAGCGCAATGCCTGCTCCGCCTGGCAACGGTCATGATTACAACAGCAGCGATGTGCCGGACCGCGTGATGGAAGCGCCAACGGAGGCAGCACCACGTCGCGACCAAAGCCGCATTAATACCGCACTCACCTTTGACAGTTTCGTCACCGGTAAAGCCAATCAGTTGGCGCGTGCCGCAGCAATCCAAGTCGCCAACAATCCGGGTATTTCCTATAATCCACTGTTCCTGTACGGTGGCGTCGGCCTCGGTAAAACTCACTTGATCCATGCCATCGGCAATCAGGTACTAGCCGATAATTCGAACGTCAAAATCCGCTACATTCATGCAGAACAGTATGTTCGTGACGTAGTGACCGCTTACCAACGAAAAGGTTTCGACGAATTCAAGCGCTATTACCATTCGCTGGATTTGTTGCTGATCGATGACATTCAATTCTTCGGCGGCAAGAGCCGTACGCAGGAAGAATTCTTCTATGCGTTTGAAGCGCTGATTGCTGCCAAGAAACAAATCATCATTACCAGCGATACCTATCCGAAAGAAATCACCGGCATGGATGATCGGTTGATTTCACGTTTCGACTCCGGTTTGACAGTCGCCGTCGAACCGCCGGAACTCGAAATGCGGGTTGCGATTTTACTTAAGAAAGCCATACAGGAAGGCGCGGTTTTATCCGACGACGTCGCGTTTTTCGTCGCCAAACACTTGCGCTCGAACGTGCGCGAATTGGAAGGCGCATTGCGCAAGATCCTCGCCTACTCCCGCTTTCATGGCAAAGATATCACGATCGATGTTGTCAAAGACGCATTGAAAGATTTGCTGTCGGTCCAAAATAGACAGATATCGGTAGAAAATATCCAGAAGACCGTCGCCGACTTTTTCAATATCAAGGTCGCGGACATGTATTCGAAGAAGCGCCCTGCCAATATTGCGCGTCCGCGCCAGATCGCGATGTACCTTGCCAAGGAATTAACGCAAAAAAGTTTGCCGGAGATCGGCGAATTGTTCGGCGGTCGCGATCATACGACCGTATTGCATGCGGTGCGCAAAATTGCGGCCGATCGCAGCAAAAGCCCCGAATGCAATCACGAATTGCATGTGTTGGAACAGACATTGAAGGGCTGAATCAATTGCCTATCATCCTGTGGATAACTTTGTGGATATCTATAGGGAAGCTTATGAGGTTGTTGTGAAATGTTGCAGGATGATGTTGTAAGTTGGATAAGAATGGTGCCCCCCGGTTTCATTGTTGAGGGTTCTTTTCTGTCAAAATATCAAGGTAGTTTGTTTTACTTGTAAGGGTTTGACTGGGGAGCGGTAAGAAAATGGCTGACCCAAGCATTTTCTTAACGCTGCTTAACACTGTTTTAGCTGAGCCATTGAAAAGTATCCGTTAACTATTATTACCAAGGATAAGACTATGCAATTGGTCAAAACCCACAGAGACACGCTTCTCCGACCACTGCAAATTGTGAGCGGTATTGTCGAGCGTCGGCACACGTTGCCGATTCTGGCCAATATCCTCATTCGCAAGGACGGCGAGCGCGTTTCTTTCTTGTCCACCGACATCGAAGTGCAAATCACCACGCACGCACAAGTCGGCTCCGGCGACGACGTTATGGCGACCACGGTGGCCGCGCGCAAGTTGCTCGATATCTTGCGTGCATTGCCGGATTCCAACGACGTCGCGCTGACGCTCTCAAACAAACGCATGACGGTGCAATCCGGCAAATCGCGCTTTGCATTGCAGACGCTCGCGGCGGAAGAATTCCCGACCGTTACGCAAGCTGAGCAGTACAACGCCCAAGTCACTTTGCCGCAAAAGACGTTGAAGCATCTGTTCAACATGGTGCATTTCTCGATGGCTCAGCAAGATATCCGTTATTACCTAAACGGTTTGCTGTTGGTGGTCGACGGCAAAAACGTGATCGCGGTTGCGACTGATGGTCACCGTCTTGCGTTTAGCCAAGTTGAAACCGAGGAGGATTTCCCGCGCCAGGAAGTCATCATCCCGCGCAAGACCATCATGGAATTGCAACGTTTGCTGGAAGAAAACGACGACCCGGTCTTGCTCGAAATCGCCAGCAACCAGGTAAAGCTGACCTTCGCCGATATTGAATTGATTTCGAAACTGGTCGAAGGCAAGTTCCCGGATTACACACGTGTAATTCCTAAAGGATACAAGAACAATTTCACGATCGGCCGCGATCAGTTGCTGCGCTCGTTGCAGCGCGCCGCAATCATGACATCCGACAAGTTTAAGGGTGTGCGTTGCATCGTCACACCCGGCAGCATGAAAGTCAGTTCCACCAATGCCGATCAGGAAGAAGCCGTTGAAGAAATCGAAATCGACTACGGTGGCGACAGCGTTGATATCGGCTTTAACGTTACCTACCTGCTCGACGTGTTGAACAACCTCAAGGACGACTACGTCAACATCGCCCTCGGGGACGCCAATTCATCGGCACTGATCACGGTTCCCGACAAAGCCGATTTCAAGTATGTCGTGATGCCGATGCGCATTTGATTTTGCTGTAAAAACAATGTGACAAGGGGGCCGCGAGATTGGATGCGAGCCCCTTTGCCACATTTAAGAAATCGTAACTCTCCAAATTCCTCCCCTTTCAAGAGGAAGACCAGATGGGAGAATAGGTTTAGATGCAGGTAATTTCAACCCATTCCCTCGCTGACCCTCCCCTTGGCCGAGCGTCTTGAAAGGGATGGAACACAGGAAGTTCAAAAAGTAGTTTTTGTAGCAGTAACCGTTTTTTCAGAAGGCAGCCATGTCCGCGATTCCTCAAGAGCAACCCACTCCGCCGCAACAGTCACAATCCAGCCAGTACGGTGCATCCTCGATCCAGATCCTCGAGGGCCTGGAAGCCGTGCGCAAGCGCCCCGGTATGTACATCGGCGATACGTCGGACGGCACGGGCTTGCATCATTGCGTGTTCGAAGTCCTCGACAACTCGATCGACGAATCGCTGGCTGGCCACTGCACCGAAATCCACGTCACGATCCATTCCGACAATTCGATCTCGATCACCGATAACGGCCGCGGCATTCCGACCGGCATCAAATGGGACGACAAGCACGACCCGAAACGCAGCGCCGCCGAAATCGTGATGACCGAGTTGCACGCCGGCGGCAAATTCGACCAGAACTCGTACAAAGTCTCCGGCGGCCTGCACGGCGTCGGCGTGTCCTGCGTCAACGGCTTGTCCAAGCTGCTGAAGCTGACCGTGCGCCGCGATGGCAAAGTGCACTACATGGAATTCGCCAAAGGCATTCCGCAAAATCGCGAAATTGAAACCATCGACGGCGTCATCGTATCCCCGATCAAGGTCATCGGCGACACCGACAAGCGCGGCACCGAAGTACACTTCTGGGCCGACGAAGAAATCTTCACCAACGTCGAATTCCACTACGACATTTTGGCCAAGCGCATCCGCGAACTATCCTTCCTCAACAACGGCGTGCATATCAAGTTGACCGACCAGCGCACCGGCAAGGAAGAGAATTTCGCATTCGAAGGCGGCACCCGCGGCTTTGTCGAATACATCAACAAAGCCAAGACCGTGCTGCATCCGACGATCTTCCAGGCTACCGGCGAAAAGCTGTCCGACCAAGGCACCAACATCACCGTCGACGTCTCGATGCAATGGAACGACGCGTACAACGAACAAGTGCTGTGCTTCACTAACAACATCCCGCAACGCGACGGCGGTTCCCACCTGACCGGCCTGCGCGCCGCGATGACGCGCGTCATCAACAAGTACATTGAAGAACACGACTTCGCCAAGAAAGCCAAAGTCGAAGTCGCCGGCGACGACATGCGTGAAGGCCTGACCTGCGTGCTGTCGGTCAAAGTCCCCGAGCCGAAATTCAGCTCGCAGACCAAGGACAAACTGGTGTCATCCGAAGTGCGCGGCCCGGTGGAAGAAATCGTCACCAAGACACTCACCGACTATCTGGCCGAAAAGCCGAACGACGCCAAGATCATCTGCGGCAAAATCGTCGAAGCCGCGCGTGCCCGGGAAGCCGCCCGCAAGGCGCGCGAACTGACGCGCCGCAAAGGCATCATGGACGGCCTCGGCCTATCTGCCAAACTGGCCGACTGCCAGGAAAAAGACCCCGCGCTGAGTGAACTGTATATCGTCGAGGGTGACTCTGCAGGCGGCTCCGCCAAGCAGGGTCGCGACCGCAAATTCCAGGCGATTTTGCCATTGCGCGGCAAGGTGTTGAACGTCGAAAAAGCCCGCTTCGAAAAGATGCTCTCCAGCGAACAGATCACCACCCTGATCGCAACACTGGGAACCTCCATTGGCGCCGACGAATTCAACATCGACAAGCTGCGTTACCACCGCATCATCATCATGACCGATGCGGACGTCGACGGCGCCCACATCCGCACGCTGCTGCTGACGCTTTTGTACCGTCAGATGCCGGCATTGGTCGAGCGCGGCCACGTGTACATAGCGCAACCGCCGCTGTACAAGGTCAAGCACGGCCGCGACGAGCGCTACCTGAAAGACGACGTCGAAGAAGCCAGCTACATGATGCAAATTGCCCTGAACGACGCCGCGCTGATCCCGCAAGAAAGCGCACTGCCCATTTCCGGCGATGCACTGGCCGAACTGGTCCGTCAGTACAACACCGCCAACGCCATCATCATGCGCCTGTCGCGTGCCGTCGATGACGCTGCGCTGTCCGCGATCATGACCGGCGTCACGCTGGATCTCAGCAATGCCGAGCAGGCGGAACAATCGGCGCAAACGCTCAAGAAAGCGATCAACGATCCGAGCGTTGAAGTGATCGTTAAATCGGATGAACTGTCCGCCAAGCACATGCTGCGCATCCAGCGCATGTACCACGGCAACGCCAAAGTCAGCGTAATCGACGCCGACTTCGTGCAAGGCCCCGACTACGCAGTGCTGGCCAACGCCGCCGCCACCTTCAAAGGCTTGATCGGCCCCGGCGCGCTAGTGCGTCGCGGATCAGGCGAAAAGGTCAAGGAATCCGCGATTGCCGACTTCCACCAGGCGATGGACTGGCTGCGCGACGAAGCCGAACGCGGCGTCTCCAAGCAGCGTTACAAAGGTCTGGGCGAGATGAATCCCGAGCAGTTGTGGGAAACCACGATGGACCCGACCGTGCGCCGTTTGTTGAAAGTGCAGATCGAAGACGCGATTGCAGCGGATCAGATTTTCACGACGCTGATGGGCGATGATGTGGAACCGCGTCGGGCGTTTATTGAGTTGAATGCGCTGCAGGCGGGGAATATTGACGTTTAACAGTGTTGGTTGTAGGGAGTCACAAAAGGTGAAAAAAACGTCACTCCCGTGAAAATTAATTGTCACAACTAGTGACAATGAAAAGGGGCCACACGGCCCTTTTTTTCGTCATGCAATCTTGTAGTGAACTCGCTCAAACTTCCTTGATACAAATGGAAATCGACTATTGAAGGCAAAAGATAGTCTAACGAAAGTAAATTAAGTCATTGATTTTATTGAATTTATTACTTTTTTGCCGGCTTTTTCTCTAGTAGAATTGGGACATATTACAGACAAGAAAAATTGATCGTGACACCCTTCGGATTCGCCCTACACGAGCTCAGGCGAGATCGCCGCATGCCGCAAAAGCAGCTGGCGGGCTTACTGAACGTTGACCAGTCATACCTTAGTGGGCTCGAAAGTGGACGCAAGGGGTCGCCACCAGGATCAATCGTCCAACGAGTAATAGATGTGCTGAGTCTGAATGAAGCGGAAGCGGCCGAGCTTCAACAAGCTGCGGATTTTTCACGTCGTAAAGTGGAGATTCCGGTGTGTGCCGAGCCGGATGAATACCTGCTCGTCTATTCGCTGATAGCGCATATCGGTCAGCTCAAGCCAGCGCAGATCCGTGCCATGCACGAGATCCTAAAATTCTGAAGTCGGAGTCCTGCTCAGTGAAGGAGACCACCATGTAAAACAAAAACGGGACAAAGCCTCGACGGCTTGCCCCGTTTCGCGGAAATAACTGACGTTACCCCCGCCTAGCAATCGAAGTATCGTCAACTATCCCCGAACGGTCAAGCCCCCAAATTTAATTGTTAACCGAACTGCGCTCCTAGTTTGGCGTGAACTCACGTCCATTGCCGGCAGCGCAAATGGATCGTTATGTCCAAAAACAGACCAAATAGGGCTGGTTCCAATCAGTCCTACTGCATAGTCACGCCCGCGTCGGTGGCACGCGCTTCACGGGCCCGCCAACCGACGAGGAACTTTTCAGGCCTATTCCGTGGCAAGTTTCCCTCATTGAAGATGGGCAGAATGGTCCACTGGGAGAGCTTATTAGAACGCGACGCGATTATGTTGTTTGAGTTCTCCCCCGGAATCGCCTCGTTTAGGGAGCAGCCATTTTCGACCCACTACTTCTTCGAAGGGCGAATGCGGCGCTATACACCTGACTTCGAGCTCACGCTTCAATGTGGCCGAGTGCAACTCATAGAGGTCAAGCCCTGGAGCAAGTTACAAAACTTGGATACGCAACGACGCTTCGATGCAATTCAATCACACTTCAATTCCTCTGGGCTTGCCTTCGCGCTGTTGGATGACAAGCGGATCCGAAGGCAACCACTATTGAAAAACCTTTTCACGCTTTATAGCTACCGAACACCGCCACCATCGAACGAAGAGGTACGCCACTTCGAAGAAGTGCTGAGTCAAGTTAAGCCGCTTACATTTGGGAACGTCGTGCAGGCTCTTGGTTCCGAGCGAGCCTTCTGGCAGCTGGTAGCCATCGAAAAGATAACCGTCGAACTTGCAGCGGAAATTAGCGCCGATACGCCATGCACGACGAACAGGGAGAAATCGCAGAATGAAAAAATTTACTTTTAGCAGTGGATGCGCCTTCAGCGTTGATGGGCAGCCATTCAAAATACTTCGCACCACAGAAGATGGTCGCTTAGTTGTGGAAAGGCCGGATGGTAGTGCTACGGTTGAAGACCGCAATGTGCTTTTGGATATGTATGCGCAAAGGCGGCTGACCCTTGTCGATGAAGTTCTTAGCGGAGTCGCGCCCGCATCTATTTTTCGCCGCCCCCTGTGTACGTTTTCAGACGATGTACAGGCTCATGCAATACGACGAAAGAAGTACATTGACTATGTTCGACAATATGGTCCGATTCTGTCGACGCCATCCCAACTCACCCCACTCATTAAACTTTGTGCAGCCAGTATCAATGATCCGAACCCTCCCAGTCCAATCACTATCTATCGCTGGAACCGCACGTTAATTAGCGCTCAAAACGACACACGATCACTCATTGGCAAGGCACACTTGAAAGGACGGGCTGGCAGTCGAATATATCCTGAACTACAATCGCTCGTTCAAGAAGCCATCGAGCAGGTATACCTAAGCCCACAACGAAATACGATAGAAGAGACCTACTCTCACTTGGATCATCTGGTCGCGAACGCGAACAAATTCCGCGATGCCAGCAACAAGCTAACAGTGCCAAGTAAATCAACTGTAAGGCGCGCCATTAGGAGTTTGGATAAGTATGACGCAGTCGTCGCACGGCATGGTGCAACGGTCGCAAACATGCAGTTCCGAGTTAGCGGACGTGGGCCACAAGCCAGCAGAATTCTGGAACGTGTGGAGATTGATCACACACCACTGGACTTGTTCGTAATTTGCAATCAGACCCACCTTCCAATGGGACGCCCAACACTGACGGTCGCTATAGACAAATATTCGCGCATGGTCCTTGGCATATACATTGGATTTGATGGGCCGTCACTTGAGGCGGTTTTTGCATGCCTACGTCACGCGATCCTACCTAAATCAAATCTCAAGACGGAGTACCCTGACATTGAAAATCCGTGGCCATGCTATGGGGCGATAACGGAACTCGTCTGCGACAACGGACTTGAGTTTCATGCTCTCGAGCTTGAGCGCCTCGCATTCGAAACTGGGATGACCTTGACGTTTTGCCCGCGGAGAGCTCCATACTATAAGGGCACTGTAGAACGTTATCTGAAAACGATTAATTATAAGTTTGCACACGGTCTACCTGGCACCAGCTTTGCGCGGTGGTTTCACCGAGAAGACTATGACTCTCAAGCGCAAGCCGTGATTCCATTCGACGTGCTACGTTCAATTCTTTTCCGATGGATTGTCGACGTTTATGCGCAGTCTATACATCGCGGCATAGCGACGACGCCCTATGCAAAGTGGATTGAAGGAGTTCAATCCTTCACGCCGTCTCTTCCAATTTCACCAGAGCGCCTAGACATCGCACTCGGCCGTACAGTTGAACGCACTTTAAACCACGCTGGAGTTGAACTCCATAATTTGCGCTACAACGCTGAGGAGTTGCTCAAAATTCGGCGTCAAGTTGGTTCAACCACGCGGGTCGAGGTACGCTATTACACAGGCGACCTGTCCTACATACACGTCATTGATCCGATCACCAAAGAAGCGATTCCAATTCCAGCTCTGGATGTCGAATACACTACAAATTTGACGCTCCAGCAGCATCGAATGATTTGCAAGCACGTGCGAAACGTGGCGAATGAGACGGTCAATTCCGCTGCGCTCACAAAGGCTAAAGCAGAGATTCGTCAAGTCATCTTCGATATGCAGACCAGCAAGAAGCAGAGAGAACGTCAACGTGGTCATCGAATCGGGATGGTAGAGCTTCCCAAAACAAAGCTCACAGGCAAGGCACCTATCGACACAGCGAATGAGGGCATGGTCATTTCCACGAAACCAGCCGCCCAGCTGCCCAGGCTGAAGACCTCCTCTGTGCTCAACACCCTAGTCAACGGGGGAGCGACAAAGTGACAATGGAAGCGACCACTGAATCTTTAACTGATCTTGCAGCTTTCGAATCGATCGTGATTCATCATGCAGGTTTTGCCGAAGCTGTGTCTCATCTACAGCAGATCATTGAAATGTGCGCACTGGGAGCTAATCCTAGACATGCACTCTTGTTAGGCCAATCTGGAACTGGAAAAACCTGGGTCGCAAAGTATCTTCAGGCTATGTATCCTAACGATTTGAAAAGCGAGTATGCGACCCTTCAGATCATCTGCGTCGAGACGCCAGCAGCCCCATCGATTAAGTCGCTTGCCGAAAGCCTACTAATCGCGCTTCAAGATCCTGTTCCTGATCGGGGAACAACTACTGCCAAACGTGCGCGAGCCCTTCACTTTGCCAAGCTATGCAAGGTGAAGATGATCATCTTTGATGAATTTCAGCACTTCATAGATAACGGTCAGAGCAACTCCTTGCAATCAGTTGCAGACTGGCTCAAGGGGTTTATCGACGAGTGTGGGATTCCTTGTGTTCTGATGGGACTGCCAAGGAGCGCACAGATTCTGCGAATCAATGAGCAACTCCGCCGACGCTTCTCCACGCATTTGCAGATACTTCCATTCTCGATCAAGTCAGATTTGGAGTTTGAGGAATTTCAGGTGGTCCTGAACGAGTTTGACATGGCTCTGCCGGACGGAGCCCGAGGTGGATATGCGGAGCCAGAAACGGCTAAGCGCATGTATTACGCAAGCAATGGACTGATTGGCTATGTCCGAAAACTGATTGTTGGGGCATATGAACTTAGCATGCTAGGAGATCGCAAGGAGATCGATCACGAGCTTCTTCGGTGCGTATTCGTCCGCGACATCTGGAGAGACGCGCCGCAGGAGCTCAATCCCTTCGCTCAAGGTTCTGCATTGCGTCCGTTAGACATGCCCGGTGAGCCATTTGAGATCGCCCTTCCGACAATGCGAAAGTCAGCGAGAGTGGCAGCATGAAGCGTCATTTCCCATTTCAACCTGCGCCCGGCGAAGGAGAAAGCATCCGAAGTTATCTTCATCGCCTGACGGAAGGCAATCAGTATGAATGCCCGAGCTGGCTCGCCGGCATACCGGATTTCGCGGCCTTTTATTGTGCTGTCCCAGCGGGGAAAGTTGCCGGTGCAAAACCAGCTTGGCTCCAGAAGGTCTTACGCGGTCCATCGTATGGTCGATCGTTCGGCTCTATTCCGCGCTACAGGATTGTGAGCGGCGCCAGGTTTTGTCCGATTTGCTTACGTAGTAGTGGATATTGGCGAGCCGAATGGGAGTATCTCTACTATACGACTTGCCACATCCACGATGTGGAACTTAGATCGACGTGCGAGAAGTGCAGCAAGCACATCCTTTGGTCGCGCCCCAGACTGATGAATTGCCGATGCGGGGCTGACCTGTCCAACCAGAGTACTGCCCCCGCGAATAGTCTCGAATCAATGTTAGGCAAGGAGATGCTTGCCCTGGCCCGCTCCCAGCCTAGCTTAAATTTACTTCCGATCCGATTTGCTATCGGATCGGACAACTTTGAAGATGCCTGCTATTTTATAAGGATCATTGGCAGGCACTACAACAAGCGTTATGCCCCTACTGCGAAGAACGCGCCGGTGCCAGATTTGAATCTATCTCGGATACACCTGCAACAAGCCGCCGCACTCCTAACCAATTGGCCAGAAAATTTTAGAATCTTCCTCCGCGCTTACGCAAAGCTCGATAACCCCGATCCAGAATCCTATGTTAGATCGCCCCAGCTAAAGAGCTTGCTAAAGGCACTCATTGCATTCAATAGTAGGGCACCTGTTTCAACGGAAACGATGAACTTGCTTTCCGAGCTCGAACCTGTGGTTTGGGACAAGAGACACTATGGTCTCTACCCAAAGCCATCGATTCCAGGCAAGTATGTTCATATCACGGCGTTCGCCAAGAAGATGCATGTATCCAAGCAAACGATTGAGGATTTAATCGATAGTGGTGAGCTCAATGCGATCAGACGCCCAAGGGGAAACCGGCAGTTCGTCCTCATTCCAACTGCCGAATTGAAGCAGGCGCAGTCAGCGCTTACAGATAAGCTCAGCCATAAGGAAACCGCTCAGCTATTAGGGATTTCGCGCAAGAGATTGTCCCAATTGCGAGAGGCCAGGATTTTCAGAGCAGGAAAAATCCGAGCGGGTGCACCCGCTCAGTATAGCTACAAACAGATTCATCAGTTCATGGCGCAGTTCAAGGTACTCCAGAAGCAGCCGAAGTGCCCTGACCCGAGATCATTGAAGGACATCGCAAAATACATTGCCAGCTCGGACCATGAGTTTATAGTAATAGTTCGTGCAGTGGTCGAACAGCAACTACACATCGTGCATCATGATCCAGTGCTCGGAGCGATTGCAGGCGTGCACATATCGCAAGCAGCGTTAGATGAATGGCGCGATAGGAGGAGAAAGCGTGTCTTACGGATCGACGATGTCGCAAAACGTCTGGGATTCAAGCAGGAGGTCGTCTATCACCTGGTGCGTAAGGGGCTTATCAAGAGCTCAGTAGAGAAGTTGGGAAGGCGGCTCTGTCGGATTGTCCTCGAAGAGGACTTGGAACAGTTCACCAGCACCTATATCTCTGCAGTAGAGATGGCGAAGCTGTATGGGACATCACCCAAGCATCTCGTTTATAGATTATTTCGGCGACTGATACATCCGGAAACCGGTCCAAAAATTGACGGCGGGCGGCAATATTTTTATTTGCGCTTACAGTTACGTTACAGTGACAATGTCTTTGGAAAATCTAGAGCTGCCGAGTAGCCGCAAACACGATCACCGGAGGCGAGCCAGGGCCATGTACCGGCATTGCTCCGTAGTGGGACAAGAATGGAAGCATCAACTTTCGAAAGCAATGCACTTTGATAGCTAACGACACATCTGATGACATCAAAGCATCTCGCCCTTCCCCTCGACCATGTGCTTGTCTTCCTCGATTTCTGAATACAAGTGAATCTCGAAGTTCTTCACTTGCTCAAGTTGGGCGAGCTTCTGGGAGTATTTTATGGTGATGTTGCCGAAATTCTTGACCCAACTGTCACGTTCGAATATTACTTTGTAGCTCCCTGCATTATCAAAATGATCCTTGACCGCCTTTAGCTTGTTGCTACTTTGCTGAGCAAGCTTCTCGGCAAGTGCCTTTTGCAGTTGCTCTTTGAACTGCAGAGAAAACATCACGGTAGGATTTAGGCTAGCGTCACCCAATTGGCGTCCCATGGCGAGAACCGCTGGCAAAAACGCCGTTCCGTCGGCTTCGAATTCGCCTTCGACCAATGGCGCACCCCGTTCGTCACCAGTGAAACGATATCGAACTTTTGCTTTAAGACCGATTGAAAATGACGGGTCGATAGGCACTCCCACGCGAGCAGCATGATTTAATGCCAAGGTCTTTATCTCCTGCGCGAAAATTTCAGTCAGTCGTGCAACTCTCCGATACATTCGGGCGTCTTGAACAACTGAGGCAGGCATCGTTTTTAGGGATTTATATTCAAAGATGATATTGCTGTAAAAAAACTCACCGTCATCCCCAGGCAACTTGAGCACTAAACCGCCCTGACCAAAACTGTAGGAGTTGTGAATCAGCGTCGACAAATTAGCATTGCTTTCGACCCTGCTTCCAGGGACGAATAAAACCTCATAGTCTAACGGGCATCTTTGAAGGTCGCAGGCTGGCGAGATTGCGAGAAACAATTTACCTTTTAGCTTCTCATCAAGAGGCTCCAATACATCACCGAAGGCAATTTTGATATTGTCTGAAGCGGGCGTTGGAGCAACAGCGATATCTGCAAAGAGTTCAAAAAGCACACTTGAAGGCAGCAACTTTCCATCGAAAGGAGCATCCCCATACGTATGCTCCTTCGGGAGAACGTCCTTTTGTAATTTCTTTGACATTCGAACCCTTGCTGCCAAAGCCTCGGAGAGCAGCAAGGTTAAATAGGACTGAGGTGTATCGCTTTCTCCATCAAGTCGAAGAGTCTTTAGTATGGTCAAGTCATGAACATCGAGTCTGCTTCTCAACTCAGAATTCAAGTCGGTTGCGGCATCCAATATCTCACACTCAATTGTTTCAAGATAGCCATTTAGTTTCCTTGCCGACTCGTACGAAGCAATAAATTCCTCCAGACAAGACTTGATTTCCGCGAGCGAAAAATCTGCCTTGTCCATTGTATGAAAGAATGCACCCCGCACACCCGTGTCCTTCCGAAAAAGTGCAATCTCTTTCGGGACTGGCAGTGATGTGGACATGAGGACGACCACCTTCGGAAATGATTCATCACCAACGTTAAGTTTGGTCGCAAGTTCAGCACTTACTGCCTTATGGTGCTTTCTCGCCTCTTCATGATTACTAACTCCTTCGAGAAAGAAGTCAACGAAGACAACCGCGCAAGCGCTTAAATCAGTCCGCGAAGCTTCTAGGCTGCCGTAAGTTTTGGGAGTAACCCCAAAAAACTTTGTGATTGCTTGCTCCAATATACGTAGCCGGCGTAGTTCGGCAGTCTGCATCTCGTCAAGGTCGGAAAAGAGGCTTTGCAGAAGAGGATGTTGGCCCGCAATATGCGCATCGTAGAGCTTAGCCAGACTCTCATTGACAGTATCTATCAGCTTCGCTGGGTCAGTTTCCTTAGTTCCTAAGAGAGTACCGAGCGCGGCACAGTTTTCTGGCGATTCTTTTAGCGCCTTATAGAGCAGGGCCAATGCATCACCACTGACTGTATCTGGGTTGGGTTTGAGGTATAGATCATCGATGATGACAACGTTTCCGGCACCCGCCTCAAAGGCCTTTAAAAGGCTCATTTTTTCCCCCTTAGAACTTCAACAAGAATCCGTGATGAATGCCCTCCTCCGCTGGCAACAATTCCAGCTGGGCATCATTTTCTGCTGCGAGTTTCTTAGAAATATATAGACCCAGGCCGCGCCCATTCGCCCCTTTGGACGTATAAAAGGCATCAAAGACTCGATTTCCAACGTCCTCAGAAATCCCTGGTCCATTATCTGTTATGGCAACCGATCCGCCTGTTGTATCAATCTCAACATTGATTTGGGGACGCTCGTTGCGGTTCAAACGCCGCCCAAGCCAAAAGATAGAGTTATTAAAGATATTGTCGAATATCTGGATAATTTGCCCACGTTCAACCTTACGCGTAAAAGCACGTCCACCGGAGTGAATTAGATTAAATTCAACCTTGTGGCGCGCGAATTTTGTCTCATAGAAATCCTTCATTTCCGTCACTAACGCAGGAATCGGAAGCACTTCTCTCCGCTGCCGTCCCGGGATACTGAGAACGTCGATTACACGAATTCGCTTGTTCAATGTTTTGAGGACAGATGCGAGTGCCTGCAATTTATTAGGGTCACTTGCAGTCTTCTTATCGGCCAAAAGGTCGAGCGCGTCCTGTGTTGTTCTCGCCAACTCGTGGGCGAGGAGTTCCACCATTAATCCAACACCAGCAAGATGCGTATAGGTTTCTACCTCTTCATTCTTTGACTTAAGAGTTTGCTTCGCTCGATTCCATGCATCCTGCACTTCACCTAATTCTTGCAATACACTTTGAATAGTCGCAGTTTCCGCCGGAACACGCGCTTTCAAGCGCTTTAGATTCTGGGCGGCATTTTGGCTTGAATCGACGATGCGAGCGTCAATTTCCTGCAAAGTCTCTTCGTCGGCGACTTTATTTTCCTTATCAACCTTTTCTAAGAATGACTTGCAGTCAGCGATGATTGCTTGCCGAAGTATTCGCCGAAGGGCTTCCCGTTCTGGTGAGTCTCTGAAACCTTCTCGATTCGTTTGGTCGATCAGCCTTGGGTTCTCCTTAGAGGTAATTCGCAAGTAGCCGACAATCTGAGCACGATTTAGCTTATAGGCCGAACTCGCAAGCGCCTTTCTATCCAAATCCAGCCAATCATCTTGGGCTGAACCATATGGATAAACGCGATAACCGTCGCGATAAACCAGCAGCCCACCACTCCAATTTCGAACGAAGTCACCGAGTCCACCTGACCACAGTACTTTCTCTTCTCGCAAAAACCGCCCACGATTGAACCAATAGAACTTCGCTTCGAAGTCACCGAGAGTTTTCAGCGCTGCAACCACTTCATCGGAACGAGCCAGCTTCTCAGCATTCTTCTTCCGTTTTGGCTCATAACTGACGGCTGTTGCCAAGTGCGGGCCAACATGGACTAGTTCCTCCTCTCGCTTGAAGTGGCGATATACCGTCTTAACGGTGAGCTCTGCGCCGTCCTCGTCAGCAGATTCGGCTTCTACTGACCC
Organism: uncultured Oxalobacteraceae bacterium; assembly: GCA_966250375.1. GTDB lineage: Bacteria > Pseudomonadota > Gammaproteobacteria > Burkholderiales > Burkholderiaceae_D > CAMLDH01. The sequence goes on along the minus strand of CBINHE010000001.1, from coordinate 97,269 downwards.
GGCACGGAACGTGATGGTGCAAATTGCGTCCGCAGGTTTCAGGCGCGCAGCCTCGAACACTGCGATGACGTTGGCATCCTTGCCCTGGAATTGAACACTTAGAAACTGGTTTGCGGCCGCTGACTTGAAAGGGTCAGCCAGCTTCCCCAGGTCGAACCGCGACAATTCCCTGAGCTTGTCTAAGTCCCAATCAGATTGCAGGTCTTTGATAATAATGGTCGTACCCTTAGGTTTCGATTTTCGGGCACCGACTACGGGTTTGAACTGAAGCGATTTGTCGTCAAGGTCGAGCATTGGATTGGCATAGACGGGTCGCCAGTCCAAGTCGAGCACGAACTCTCGGGGGTGCGACTCAACTGCGGACACCACCTGCACGAAATGGCCAAGTCGCATCGCGGCGAGCCGGCCGATACCTTTCTCTCCCAACGGAACCTGTTCTTCGTCAGCCTCATTGCGGGTGTCCTCCAAGAGGCGCATCTTCTTTTGGAGGCGATTTGTGGTTCCGACGGTAAGATAGCACTCGTCTAGTGCATTGCCGTCCATTCCGTCACCGGAATCGACGACCTTGATGAAGTTGAACTCGACGCAAGCTTCCTCCAGTGCGGCAAGCGCATCTGCCCGCGATTCTTCTCGGAGGGTGTCCACGAACGCTTCTATCGCGTCGCTCGGAGCGCTGTTATCAATACCAGCTTCGACTTCAGCCTGGAACGTCTTTGCATTCCAAGCAAGACGGGCGTCTTTCCACTTGCGCAGAAGTGCTCGCTTCATCGACGGTTGCATGACAACTTGAATATCGATGCCAATTTCTTTTGAGCCGGCGTCTAATCCATTCTTGATTAGCTCGTATAGCGCCATGCCATCAGAACTGATGAGTTCCGCCCCGAGTTCAAGAAGCACTCTGGCTTTAAACGTGAGTCCCATGCAGGTCTCCTAAAGCTGACAAACCAAGCAACCCTGATCGTCATCGTCCTCCGGCTCCTCCGCCGTTTCGGTACTCGCGAAAACTTCCATCAAGGTAACGTTCTCGCGGCGTGCTGCGTTGCGCTGGATACGGATGACATGCTCCCGTTTGATTTGCTCAACACGTTCAGGTCGTTCCATCTCGGCCAAGCTCTCACCTTGGCTCCAAGTGAAGAAGTTGCCGGTCTTCTCATACGGCCGCTCGTATTCTTTTGCCTTCTCGTAGAGGTCGGGATAGGTCTCTTTCAACTTCACCCATTCGATTTTCTGCTGGTAGAAGCAGAAGTAACAACCTGAGCGCGTGCGACCCCACTTTGTGTAAGGCGGCATGCCAACGCCAGAGTCACGCAAAATGCCTTCAATGTCGCGTAGAACCAAACCGTCCTCTTTGAACGGATATATCGCTTTGATATTCGGTTTGTGGCTTATGTATCCACTTCGATTCTCTTCAGCGCGGAGACCCACATAGTTGATCACCTCATCGTTCCCGCAGTACTGCTCAAACGGTTTCAGTTTGAGCGCTCTCGTACACCAGCGTCGATGATTGGATGGGATCATGCCGCCGTACATCTCATACCAGTGATCAAAGCCAACGTCTGCGTTGAGGCGAACCACCTCTTTTCCCAGATAGCTCGCGATCCGGTCAAGGTACTCATAGGTTTCGGGCAGCTCTTTTTTAGTATCGCTGAAGATGTACTCCATCTCGGGCACGCGATCACGCAAATATATAGCTAGCGCAGCACTGTCCTTACCTCCCGATAGACTCAGGATGTGTCTCACTTTTTTCGGTTCAGCCATTGCTAACCTCCTTCTCTGGTACCGTTGTCTCTGCCTGCAATTGTAGCAACGCATGCGCGAGGGCCGCCGCAGCGACATTTCTATCGCCCTTTGCGGACTCGGCGATAAGCGCTAGGACATTCTTTGCGATCGCATCAGACACGTCGTTGCGGGCAACAAACACGGACGACTCTTCCCCACCAGGCATCGTAAGCGTCAACCCCACAAATCGCTCGGATGCGCGAGGAGCGACGCCTCGCTTCATTACCAATTGCATCCAGCGGCGATAACGACCACATAAATCGGTAAGCTGATCCTGGAACTTGGCCAAGGTGTCGTCCTGCCAAGCATCCAACGGACGGTGTGCGATCAGACTGCCGACCGAATCCAACCATTTTTCATCGGTAAGAACAACGTCCGTGCAGCGCAAAATGAAACTTCTCAGGTCGGCATCCGCAAGGGTCGCCGCCTCGCGTGTACACTCATTTTGCAGTTGCGTACGAATACGGTTTAGTGGGCCGGGTATCCCAAAGCCCTTGCTCAGTTCGTTCGCCACCTCGTCTTGCAGACGTCGATGCGCCATTCCTAGATCCGTCAAGGCCCCAGTCAACCATTCTTTGAAGGTGGCTTTAGACTTCGAATCCGCGTGCGCTTTTGGCAGCGACTGAGTCAATAGTGCGATAGGATCCGTCGACTTGCTGATAATGGTTTTCACAATTGCCGCGTCCTTACCAATCCTGGCGGTAGACTTGGTAAAGTCCGGCAGTCTTACAAACCAGCGATACAGAACGCGAGTCATCTCCAGGAACGATGGATTCGCACTTGTCTGGCAACCTATTGCAGCGAGCACTTCTTGGCATTCGCTGATAAGCCTCTTGCTGGCGTCTTCACTTGCGAGCTCTCGCACAGTAAACGCCTGCGGATTCTTGTACATCCTCATGAGGTGTTCTGCAGTCAGTTCAAGCACGAGGGAGCCGCGCTCAAATACCGCGCACCTGTTGCGGTTGATGATGAGATACAGGGCCACCCAGATTCCAGCCGGGCCGTTGCGAACACCAAAGGGGGGCGCAGCAAGCGCCTCAAGGAGGTCTGCAAATGTGAGCTGTGCAGGCCTTTGAAGCACGCGAGAAATCTCTTCCCATACTGCAGAGATATCTTGCTTCCTCGACATCGCAACCGGATTATTCAATGTCCATCCGCTTTCGGTCTCACTCCAGATACCCGTTTTCTTAAGCAAAGTCGAGTGAATGAGACGCTCAGGCGGATACTCATGGTCCGCGCAAATTTTGCGTGTCGTGTCGCCCCCAAGCAGTACCTCGAACAGCCGCTGCCGTGCCAGCACAATTGCAGAGGTCGGGCGATCCTTGTTGATCAACTCATTGACGATTTGAGGAGCCTTGCTATACACGTGGTCGAACAACCAGGACGCGACTTGGCTCAGATTCATCTTCCCGCTGTTCGCAACTGGACTACCGCAGTGCCAATAAGCAGGACCATCTCGACCGTCAGTGGGAGTGAGTGCAGAGAGGACGAGTCGCTCAACTTCTTCGCTCGCTCTGGTCACACGTGAGTCGACATAACGCGAGGTCCAAGGATCAAGGCTCTTCACATTCACTTCGCGGGAGATCGACGTCCAAATTGCGTATTCAGAGAGTGCAGCGCGACCTTCGGCCGATAAGTTCAGATACGCATGCAATGTCAACGGATCAGTCTCTTCACCAAATCGTTTCTCGCATTGGGTGACTTGGTCTACGTCGCCGGACAGAAGTATCAACTTGATCCAAGCGTCAGCCTGTACTGCACCATCTTTCGCAGAGGGGACAATCGGCCATTGGTCCCTGGTACCAACTACCGTAGAAATCGTGCGAATAGTTCCGGTCTCGTCGTAATGCCGATTGGCGACCACGAGTTTCTGGGCCAAGGCAGCCATGGTGCCCCTCACCATTAGCTCACTCTCATCCGACCTGGCAGCTTTTTCGTACAGCGCTTCAACATTGATGGCGCTGGATACTGCGAAAGCATATTCGGCCTGCTTATGGCGCTTTACCAGTATGCCGGCTTCAGTGAACTGCGCCAGCGCTGCGCCGATAGCGGCATGATTCGACTCACCGATGGCCCAGCCCAGCGTATCGACATCGGCATGTAGCCCCAGGTTCGTCTTAACCAGTTCGAACACGGCGATCGCCTTGAGCAGGTAGCTACCCAAGTCATTGGCACTTTGCTGCTCGATTACTGCGTGCGCAAAGGCCCACTTACGCTCAGCATCAAGCTCTCGGAACCGCAGCTCATTGCCATGAGCAAGATAGTCGTAAAAGTCCTGAATGCGATACCACGAGGCGGCAGACGTGTCCGTGCGCTGAGCAAAGTCGCGCATGGCAAACGATTCACCACCATACAAGAAAGCGTGGAAAGAGCGCTCACTTTGCCCATAGCGCTTGGAAATCGTTGCAGCGGCTCCCAGCACTAGCGGATGCAACGGATATAGGCTCTCCGCTTCATCGAAGAGCTCTTTATCCGCCGCTGTAGGCGCACGAAGTATGTTCTGTTTGATAGCTCGTACGTACTCCTTCCGGGCTGCCGTAGCTATCTGTTTGTTGTGCGTTAGCACTCCTTCGCCAAACGCTTGCTTAGCAAAGTGGGCATAGCGCTCCACAGGCTCATCGAATGGAATTTCCTCAAAGCGTGCAGCAACCTTGTGCCACTCATCTCCAAGTGCGCGACCAACGCCAGCTGCATAGCTCGCAAAATGTTGGTGAAGCATCGCCACGACTGCCACACTGTCATCGTCAGACTTGCACGCGTATTCAGCAACCTGCTGAAGTGCGATGAGGTCGCCATGCTCAGGATAGAGCGCTGCATGCTCGACAAACTTACCGACCTCGTCGATTAACAAGATCACGCCATCGTGCCCGAGCGCTTTTGCTGCTTCTGCCAGGTCACCGGTCATTTCGCCGATAGCCGCATTGAAGGGTCTGTCAGCATACGTACCGGCCTGAGAATCAAGTTTCTTGCGGATTTTCTGCGCGGGTTTGCTCTTTCCAAGCGAGTTGAGAACGTCGTTGACTGAACTGGCAAATGCCGTCCCAAATGAGACTCGTGAACCCACAACTGCAATTGGGAATCTGTTTGAGTCGACGAAGCTCTTAGCAATCTTAGGAGAGACCACATTCAGCGCCTTAGCCGCAGCCGGGAACCTTGCTTTGCCAGCCATAAGCTGCGCAAGCAGGATGCCGAAAGCAGACTTCCCACTTCCATATGGCCCTACAATCTTCCACGCACGTTGCGCTTGGCCGGCCAACAGGCCAGCGCTAATTTGTCGCAATGCGCTTAGGCTATTTGGGGTAACGACATATTGCGCCAATGCTTTCGCATCCAGCAGATCACGATCTAGTGCAATGGATCGAGTGTGATGGCCATCCAATGGAATGTGTTTGATGATCTTGTCAGACATATTCTTGTGCCTCTACCTTGGCCCAAATGCGGTACTCTGGACTTAGTTCTTCTGGCTGCAGCACCAAACTTTGGGTGTCAGCAGTATCAACAAATCGCAATGCGTCTTTCAACACGCCGTCAACGCAGGCCTGGATGAAGTCGCGAAGCTGGTACTCGTCCAGGCGAAAAACTAGGCCGGGACTGAAATCCCCTTTTAGCACGGAGTGCAAGTCAGCCGTCCAATCGCCTTTTCCTCGATTCGTCATGTAGTCGATCAACGCGATTGCGAAGGCGCGAGGAGTGAGTCCGATTGGAGAACCCGCATCCGTACTGTAGATAGTTCGACCATCCTCGGTCTTGGCAGCTTTGAGGACACCCAGGTCTTGCAGCGGACACCAAGAAGTATCGTCGCCGCTTCTAGCCGAAGAGAGGTAGCTGTTGATCAAAATAGATGCATGCTGTTCCAGCGTGCTTGGCGCTAGTGCGCGCGTGAGGTTAACACAGCGATCGGCAAGAGCTGCGATGAGCCGACTGCGCTCGAATCGAATCAGCTTCGCTTCGCCAAAGACCAGGTTCCACGCTGCCATATTGGCTTTCGTGCTTAACCGCCAATGAATAAGCCAAAGCGACTCCAGCGACTCCAAATGAGGATCCAGGCCCCCGTCAGCAAGCAATAGGCTACCGAGCGGGCCAGATATATGACCACCCTCTCCGTTTGATTCGATAACGCCCGATGATTCGGCCCAGAACTGTAAGGACTTCACCATATTACGGCCAATACCCAGCGCCTGCATGGCACTCTCTTCATCTTTTATGATTGTGGGCAGGCTCTGAACTGCGCGATGCACTTTAGGGAGCCATCCATACCTGCAAACAAAGGACTCATGTCCTGAAAAGCGCTCGTTCGGCGTCGTACTCATGCCTTCCTCCGTGGTTTTGTCGCATGCACACCTTCATCACTAGACGTTGCAACTTCTTTGTCTGCACGCTCCAGCACTATGCATTTCGTGGACGCATCGAAATAAATGTTAACTGCATCTCCCTCTTGAAGCCCAGCGTTACGCAAGAGCTGCTCAGAGAACGAGATTCGCCCCAGTTTTTGTACTTTTTTAGTATCGAATAATACTTTCATGAGTAATTCCCGGGTCTGCCTGATGGGTATCTTTAGTAAAGAATCATACCAGATAGGAACTTGCCCGCAGATCAATTCCACAAGGACTGGAAGGGAAAACGGCCTGCACGAACGCATTCGCGAGAGCCGCTGGCGCAGCGGTGATGGGAATGCCACTGTCGCGGCAGTGGCGCAGGAGGATTAACAGTTTGGGGGTTGGTTGTCTTTTCTGGTGTGACACTCAAGTTGCATAAGCGTCATAGACCAACCGGGAGGCTATGACGTCGGATTCTTGAATGGTGCGGTCTGGATAGATCAGATTCCCATAAGGCAATTTTACAACATGGACTAGGCTCTGTTGACGTTTTGCTGCGACTCACCGGAGCCACAGCAAAACACCGGCCAATGCCAGCATTCCCATGAAATTCATGGCTTTTTTCTCGTATCGCATGGCGAGGCGACGGTAATACTTGAGCTTTCCAAACATGCACTCGACCACATGGCGCTCCTTGTAATGCCACCAATCGCACTCCCTTTGCTCCTTTCGGTTGGCTTTCGGGGGGGATCACCGCCTTGATCCCCTGCGCCTGGAGCCACGCCAAAAATCCGTCGGCGTCGTACCCCTTATCTGCCAAGCAAGCATGGGCAGACAGGCCCTCCATCAGCGGTATTGCCTGACCTATATCGGCAGCTTGCCCACCGGTCAGGATAAATTTGAGGGGCAGCCCCAAGGCGTCAACCGCCGCGTGAATCTTGCAACCAAAGCCTCCTCGTGACCGACCCAGTGCCTCCTTGTCCGCGCAACTGTGGGCTGCACCGGCGGCACACGCGTGGGCACGCGTGGGCACGCGCCGTTGTGCTGTCGATCGAAACATCTTGAACATCAGCGACTTTCGCTTGGAAGCGGAGAAGATGATTCCACACGCCAAGCGCAGACCAACGTGAAAACCGTTTGAAAACGCTGTTCCAATTTCCGCGATCTGCCGGCAATGAACGCCACTGGCCACCAACCCGCAGCACCCACAGAACAGCGTCGACAAATCGACGACATGCAGCCGATTGGCTGCTGTGAACACCGGCTATTGTTTTAAGCTGCGCAGCAATGATTTCCCATTCTTGATCGCTTAACCTTGTCTTGTCGGGGGCGTTGCATTGGATCATCGTGGCTGTGCAAAGCGCTCAATTTTACTGCCGGCAAAACGTCAACAGAGCCTAGTACTATTGCGTCATAAGCTTTGGGAGCAAGGACTGGCGCGGATCGGCTTGCCAGTTTCTTTTTCCACCAAGGTCTACTCCCCACCGAGTGACGGCTGTTAATCGTATCAGTCTGCACTGCTCAGATCCATTGGGCTGTCGCGTCCTCAGCGTTCGCCCTTGGCCGATCCTCGCCAATTGTACGCGATCGTCAAATGGCCGTAATCAGTCTGAAGCAGTCGATGATTTGGCGTCAGGCTGTGAGCTCCGACAAAAATTACTCTGGACGCGCGACAGAGCCGGTGCCATCGCCAGCGTGGACGGCAGGGTGGCGGCGCAATTTATTTTAGTTGCCAAAATCCAAATAAATTGTTGCAACAAAGCCAATGTTCGCATATCTTTACGGACACTTTAAATATTAACCGGCTTTCGCAATCCGCCCGATCCGTCCCTGGCTCTTCCTCATCCGACAACCAACACTATCAGGGCATCGCCACATGACCTCACCATCGTTCGATCCATCTGCGCTAGCCGGCAACGTCCTGGCCGCCTTCGCCTCCCCGTTCACGCAAGCCAACCGCATCGTCCGGCTCGCACTTGCCAGCGGTGGCGACATCGCCCCCGACACCCTGCTCGCGCACCGCGTCATCGGCCATGAAGCGATCAACGACACCTACCGCGTCACCGTCGATGCATTGAGCGCCGACAGCTTCATCGAATTAAAGGATCTCATCGGCCAAGGCGCCACGATTACCGTGCGCACCGCCGACGGCGATGAACGCATCATCACCGGCGTCGTCACCCGCGCCCAATCCGGCGGATCGACTGGCGGCATGGCTCGTTACATTCTCCAGGTCGAACCGCTGCTGGCAACATTGGCCCATCGCGTCAACAGCCGCACCTTCCAAGACAAGACCGTCATCGACATCGTCACCGCGATCCTGGAAGAACACATCAAGAGCAACCCCGTCTTCGCCAAACACTTCGCCCTCGACAACAAAGTAAATCAAACCTACCCGACGCGCTCCTATTGCCAGCAATACCGGGAAACGGACCTGGCCTTCATCACCCGGCTGCTGGCTGAAGAAGGCATTTCGTTTTACTGGACCTACAGCAACGACGATGACGTGCCGGTGCACACGATGACGCTGTTCGACGATGCGTACACGCTGGAAGAAGCGATGCACCAAAAGTATCGTTTCCACCGTGCCGATGGCACGGAAAATCAAGACAGTATTATTCGCTGGGAAAGCGCCCGGCAAATCGGCCCCGGTCTCACTACACTGGGCACTTGGGATTACAAGCGCGCCGCCACCTATGGCGGCAGCGAACAAAGCAGCATCCATCAGGGCGACCACGGCAACGACTTGGCGGGCACGCTGGAATCCTATCACCATCAAGCCCCCTACTACGGCGCGGACGAAACCGAAATGGCCCGCTACGCGCTGCTGCGCCAGCAAGCCGGCGACTTGCGCACCAAAATCTCGACCGGCGTCGGCACTCCCAGAGGCTTGGGCGCAGGCCGCTATTTCGAACTCAGCGACCACCCGGTCATCGACCACGACTACCAGGAAGACCGGCAATTCGTCGTCCTCTCGCTCGACTGGGTCGCGGAAAACAACCTGCCCTCGGATACCTCGAACACCCTGCGCGCCCTGTTCCCGCAAGCCTCGCTGCGGCAACTGGCCGACACGATCGACGCCCCCGACGCCACCCGCGCACTGATTGCGCGAAACACTGAGGCCGATCAGCCCAAACAGCCGTACCAATGCACCTTCAATGCGGTACGGCGCGGCATCGCCATCGTCCCGACATACGACCGGACGCAACATGCGAAGCCCACCGCACCCGGTCTGCAAACTGCGATCGTCACCGGCCCCGCCGGCGAGGAAATCTTCACCGACGCGCATGGCCGCATCAAGGTGCAATTCCCTTGGCAGCGCCCACAGGACCATCCCGAAGGCAACGCGGCGCATGACGACAAGAGCTCGACCTGGATACGCGTCGCCACCCCCAGCGCCGATGCCGGCTGGGGCATGCAGCACATTCCGCGCGTCGGGTCCGAGGTGCTGATCGCCTACGTCGAAAACGACGTCGACCGCCCGATTTGTGTCTCTGCTATCCATCATGGCCTCAAGATGCCCCCCGCGTTCAGCGGCGCGGGATCGCTGCCTGCCAACAAGGCGCTGTCGGGCACCAAGACCAAGGAATACAAGGGTAGCCAGTACAACGAACTGCTGTTCGACGACACCACGGGCGAACTGCGCGTCAAGCTCAGCAGCGAGCATGCGAAGACGCAATTGAACCAAGGCTACCTGATTCACCCCAGAACTGAAGGCAAGGGCGAGCCGCGCGGCGAAGGGTTCGAACTCAGAACCGACGCGGCCGGCGCGATCCGCGCCGCGCAAATCCTGCTGTCGGCCGAAGCGCAAAGCGGCGCAAGAGGCAAGCAACTCGATCGACAAGCGCTGCTGCAAATGCTCGATGCCAGCCTGGCGCTGGCGCAAAGCCTGGGTGAGCATGCGCAACACCAGCATGCAAACCTGCCGGAAACCGGCAAGAACAACCAACTCGTGCAAGACGACGCCGTACTCGGCGCAACCAAAGAGAAGGACCACCAGACGCACCTGAAAGAAGCGATCGAGAACCTGGAACGCGGCAGCAACACCGACAAGGAAGGCAAGTCAGGCAGCGGCAAGCAGCCGGGCGGGCAAGGCATCGTCGCCGTTACCGCGCCGGACGGCATCGCGATGACCACCGCCGGCAGCATGACGATGGCGGCAGGCGCGAACTTGGACCAGATCGCGCTGCGCGACACCAATCAAACGACAGGCCGTCGCTGGATCCACAACGCGACGGAATCGATCAGCTTGTTCGTATCGGGAGCCAAGGCAAAGATCAAGGACACGTTCAAGATCATCGCGGCCAAGGGCAATATCCAGATGCAGGCGCAGGATGGCGAGATCGAAGCAACCGCGCAAAAGGACGTGACCATCACCAGCGTCAACGGCAGGGTCGTCATCCAGGCCCCCAACGAAATTCTGCTGGCGGCGGGCGGCGGCTATATCCGGATCGGCGCGAATATCGAGGTCCACAATCCGGGCAAGCAGTCGCAGAAGGCGGCGGGCTTTGCGTTGAGTGGACCGGATCGCATGAATGCGAGTCATCCAGCCTTCCCGAAAAATATGCCTACCCAACCGCTCATGTTCAATATGGACCACGCTCCCCAAGGTCTCGGCAGTGGCTGGGCTGGCATGCCCTATAAACTCTTTGCAGATGGCGCGCTTGTCAAGGAAGGCGTGCTGGAGAACAATGCGCAGTTGCGCATCGATCACCCCGTGCTGACCAGCAAGTACAAACTGGAATTGGCCAATGGCCTTGTCTATGAGGTGCCGGTAGCAACCGATTACACCAATCACAAGCAGGGCGATCCCGCCAACCAGGGATTCCATCGCCATGCCCCGGGAAAAGCGCCCGATACCGGCGCGACGTCACCGCTGATGTCGGCAAGAGAAGCCTATTTTCAAGCGCTCAATGGTCAGAATGAAACGGATTCCGAATGAGCGCCCAGAAAATCATTACCCCGATCGCAACGAATCAGACCAACCAGTGCACCATTACACCTCCCTGGTTTGTAAACGGCTCGGAATATCACCCACTGGTTGCCGCCTTCCAGCCATTGGTGAACGGAGAAAATGCATTCAGCGCAGTGTACGAAGCGATCAATGCCGCCAAAAAATCCGTCTGCATCATCTGCTGGGGATTCCAGCCATCGATGTATTTTGTGCGCTCCGAAGCGGGCAATGCAATGCCGATCGGAGGACTGCTGCAACTCAAAGCCATGCAGGGCGTCAAGGTCCGCATCTTGTGCTATGCCTTTGAGGTCACATTCAGCCCTTACTTATTCGGCCCTGACTTCGTGCAGCGCTACGTCAATGTCACTGGCGTCAAGCAGGGTCTGGATGAATCCAACACGCCGGGGCGTCACGATTTGCGCATGCAGGACCGGCCGCCAACCAGTAACGACGACCAATATCAATATGATGTCCGATGGTATGCCCTGTATGACGATAGCCAAGAGATCGAAGATGTAGCCCGGAAAAAGCTCAAGGCGATGTTTGGCGACACACGGGCCGCGAACCTGCATTTCGTCAGCCGCGGATTCTCCACCGAAGACCGTGCACGGATCGGCATGCAGGATCATGCCGACAAGGATTTGAGCACTGCGACGAAAGCCACGCTTTCCGCCACGCCGAGCCATCACCAGAAAATGGTACTGGTCGATTATGACGACCCGCAGCATGCGGTGGGCTTCGTGATGGGGCACAACATGCTTGACGAATACTGGGACACCAGCAAACACAGTTACCGCCAATACCGGAACCGGCCTGCACAGGGACGCAATGGCGCGCTCCCGCGCGAAGACTTTTCCAGTCGGGTACGCGGCCCCATCCTGGGCGACCTGTTTGCCAATTTCTCCCAAGCATGGGAAAAAGAGACTGGAGAGTCGCTGCCCAAAGCGGATTTCAGCCATTACCCGCCAGGCTCGAGTCGGCGCGAAGAACTGGTCATGGCGCAACTGCTACGCACCCAGGCGCAATACGGCGTTCAAGACATCAAGAAGCTCTACCTGCAAGCCGCCAACAACGCCACCCAGTACATCTATATCGAAAACCAGTACTTCCGCTGGCCGCCGCTGGCAGAAAAAATCAAGGCTGCCGCCAAGGCGCAAACCGGCGCGGGCCGCAGTCCGGACAAGCATGGCGCTCTCCATTTGTTTGTCATCACCAATTCAACCGACAGCGGCATGGGCGCGGGCGTCGTCAACACTTACCGCATGCTCGACAGCCTCGGTCGGGCCGACACCATTCCGGCCGTGACCCGGCTTGAACGGACAGAAGACGTCAACGCCAGACTGGGCCAAACCAGAATGGAGGCCGACAGCGCGTGCCGAAGCCTGCCCGATCTGCAATTTGCCGCCAGGCAGAACCCGAATGGTATTCTGGCCAGGCGCTACGCCGAAAAAAAGGAACAACTCAAGGCGCTGGAAGAAAAGCAAAAGGCTCAGGAAAAGGCGCTGGCCAGGCTCCAGGACAAGGATGGCGCGGTACTGCCCGAAGAGCGCCCCGGCCTGAAGATCCACGTCTGCACCCTCGTCGCGCCCGATACGCCGGATAAGACCGACTGGATGGACGTCTATATCCACGCCAAGCTGATGCTGATCGACGACGCTTTCATGACGCTGGGTTCGGCCAACATCAACACCCGCAGCATGGAAGTCGACAGCGAACTCAACATAGCCCATCACCGGCCGGAAATCACCCAGCCGCTGCGAAGGGAGTTGTGGAATTTGCATACCAATGGCATGGGCGCGCAGGATGATCCGGGGGCGGCGTTCAAGGCTTGGGCGGACGTCATCAAGAAAAACAAGACTGCGAAGCAAGATAAACTCAAGCCGAAAGCCTCCCTGGTGGAGTTCTACCGGGGCAGCCCCGAACGCAAGAATATGGATTGACCCATGAAGCCCTGGTTTCCTCTCGCCCTCTCCGTCATCGTCGCCCTGTCTGCCTGCCAAGGCCAAACCTACTCCAATCCGAAGGAACGTCCCGTGCCTGATCTGCCGAACATCCAAGCCAACCTGGTCTTTGCCTGCGCAAAAGAAAAAGAGGCGATCCCGCCCCGCGATCCCGAGGCGGACCAGCTCTACCGGCATGCCCGCTGGCTGCGCAAGAACAACCTGCTCAAGGAAGACCCGGCGGTCTATCCGAAAATCGAACGCCTGATCCGCATCGCCGCCGCCCACGGGCACGACAAGGCGAATCTGGAATTGCGGCAGATGATCGGCAAGGGACAGGCCGACAGCGACGACGTGGTGAAGGAGACGCTGGATCTGACCGAGGACTTGATCCGGCGCGGCATTCCGGGCGGGTACTACGACATGGGCCGCTATCTGGAAAAGGGCTATGGCGTCAGGCAGGATGCGGAACTGGCGCTCAAGTATTACCGCAAGTCGGCCGACATGGGCAGCCCGGAGGGGCAATACCTGATTGCCGACAAGCTTGCGCCGATTGATATCGCCCCGGATATTGCACGGCAGATGCGGCGCTGCGCTGCGGAACAGGGGCATGGTGAGGCTGCGACGGATTTAGGCACTAGTTTAGCAAACCATCATAAATACCCCGAAGCGCTGCTTGCATTCCAGCTTGGCGCCAAGGCAGGCAATGAAAGCGCAGCATCATTTTTGGAAAATGGTTTCAATGGCCCCCCCAGCGACAACCCGCTCTATTACCTCGGCCAGCAAAAAGACCCCGAACGCGTGCGCCGCTACAAAGCCATCGGCAAGATGTTGGGCGACTACTCCTACCTCAACCCCAAAGTCCCCGAAATCGACGCCATCGTGCCGCTGCCGCCCGCCAAACTGCCGCAATGGGACGGCACACTGCAATGGCTCAAGGAGCACGAAGCCAACGTACCGCCTCCTCTGCCTTCCGACGCGCGCATCATCGCTATGGCGCGGAGCAAGGGTCTCGACCCCGCCACAGGACATCCGCTGAAAAAGAAACAGGCATCCGCCGAACCGGCATCCAGGCCGGTTGCAGAGCAGGCAAAAATCGCTCTCGGAACCCAACTCGCCAGCGGCACGCGTTGCCCCCAAAGCGGTGTCTGGGCCTGTGCTCACACCAACACGGACGGAAGCAATCGACGTAGTTTTCAGGCGGGAGAAACATTGCCTGAGGCCCTTGTTCCGACTGATCGAACCTTATGGCAGAAACTCAAAGGCGAGCCGACGTTGCATGTGGCCGACACAACTTGGACCCTGGTGGAATATTCATAGAGATGTTCCGGGACGCGTCCTCAATTGCATGCGGTCGAAGTCCTGAGCTTCGTTACTCGTCAAGTTTCCTCCATCGGCAGTTTCGAAAGCCTCGATACGATAGGCGGGACTGGTGTACCAATTCTGAATCGTGATTTTGTCGCTCATCCCGATGATACTGATTTCCAGGTTGGAGCCGACATGTTGAATTAAGGTGTGACCTCAGATCGCTCTCGAAATGCATATCGATTTGCCAGTGCATCATAGAGAGCATGGTGCTCTGGCAGGTTATGATTTTTGTGAAATTCATGGCGAAGCAGCTCATTTATATCTCGGAAGACTATGCGACGTCGACACCATGACGGCACCCGGTAATCAAGTGCCGCCACGAACAGATCCCAATCAGTCTGATAATCGAAACAAATTTCCGCTTCCTCATCACGGCGTCTAACAAGTTCTAACCAGGTGATGATCTTGGTGCATAGGTCCTCAATAGGGCATTGTGAATTAGCGAGGCGACCAAGTAGTGGGATAACGGCTTCGCGTACGAACGCACTGCACCTTTTATCGGGATACGGCACTTCGGCATAAAACTCCTCTCCAGATTCCGCTGCCATGCCGATACTGATCAAATGCGGATCGACGAAGTCGGTAAACTCAGTATCAATAAATACTTTAAGTGGCATGAAATACTTTCAGTCGAAATGCTGCAGTCGACCCTATGTGGGATGCCCAGCGCAGTATCAAAACGCGAACGTCAAAGACGGAGCAAGGTTTGTAAGTCTCTATACTTTTCCAGGCTGTTATTAAAAGGGCTGTATCCAATATGGGAAATAGGAGATGGTCTTCTCAGAACACGACTGTCTCCTCAGCTTCAGTAGTCGCGCAATCATAAATGTAATGCTTGTTTAGCAGTTCTTCTTCCAAACGCGTCCAAGCAGGCTGCGTGATCCTCGTCCCATCAAAACAGATTACAACGTGTGCTTTGCCTCCATCTGTAGTGGTTGCTGCAATGATTTGTCTAACTTTCCTGATTATGTATTCCGCCCCTTGTTGCCCATCTATTGTTGACTGCAAGCTGAGCCGGGATTCGCAATTCCCCTGTTCCGTCAGAAGTGCAAGCACTTGAGCGACGCTGGTGAGAAGGAAACGACGCCAACACCGTTCAGATTCCGACACCTCTCCCTCTGTCAGGACATCCAGATGCCAAAGCGGGCCATTAAGCGCCACCTCCACCACTGGATATAGTTTTGTCCCTGGCTCACAGAAGGCTTGCAGGAATGGATTGCGATTTTCCCATGCTTCGTTCACCAAAAAATTCACACTTTCATCCTCTGATTTGTTGAGCTTAAAAACATAACACTAGCCCTTGATTTTTATGTCGTCCTTCATTTGTTGCTCTGGGAGAGCAAGTCCGAGCAAGCGTAATCCGGCGATCCATAGAAGCACTCCGAATCCGAATGCTGGCAACAATATTATTCCAACCAAAAACAAGTTGAGCGCGCCCCATTTCGATGAGGAGAAGCAGCGGCGCACTTCGTCAAGGGATTCTTTAGTCTTGCCGTTGAGGGTCACCGCATAAACATATGAGATATCACGACTACCAAAGATTTTTGGATACGACAGCGTGACGATATGAAATTCGGCAGGCGAGCCAATTGATATTGAAGAATCAAGATAAGTGGGAATACAGACGCGTTGGAGATACGTCTCGGTTTGGTCCTCCCCCTGAAACCTTATGTAGTCGTAGATTGCGTAGTTTCCCCGGTCGCGTTCGTATTGCACCGGGCCCCTTGCCTCCAACCTTCCAACTACCCGCACAATTCTAGCCATCAGTTTTCCCCTTTTCATTTCGGAGATATCGCACTTTTTCATAAAAATGTGCCGCAATAATTCATTTTCCCCGAAGCATTACTACGAATTCCGCACCTAAAGACAACATTATCTGTTGTTAAATAGGTCAACACATTACAACCTTCTTCATTGGGCGTAAAGAGACAACCATTTCTGTTGGTTAAATACCCAATAGATAATGTCGTGACAAAACGAAAATCGGTAAAACTTGCGTCGAGATTGGGGAAAAATATTGCTAATAGGCGTAAAGACATCGGTCTGACGCAGGATCAACTCGCAGAACAGGTAGGGGTTGATACGGAGACGATTTCTCGCTTTGAGCGAGGCGTGACAACGCCCTCATTAGCGACACTTGAGGTACTTTCGAAGAAGCTGGGCATAACGATCGCCGTACTGTTAGATGAAGCAGTTCTTCCACCTAGCGACGATGCACAGATGATTTCGGTACTAATGAGTACTCTTAAAGGTAAAGAACGAACATTTCTAATCGAGCTGATTCAATTGTATTGCCAACAGCACGGGTAATTTAACAAGAGCGGACATTCAACTCACCATAGACCAATACCAGTTGGGTTGCTGCAGTCAGTGGCGATTGGGTCTCGCCGAGTGAGGCGTCGGGGGCTAGAGCCGAGCGCCGACTACATGGAGAATCGAGCACATGAAGAAACCGGGGCGCTGCGAAGCCGAGGTGTTTGCAGAGATCGCCGCTCTGGCGCGCGAGTCAGGTTACGTCCACGCGATCGCACAGATATGCTATCGCGACAACTTGGTGTCATACACCAAGGAGATGAAGGCGTCGGACCTACAGAAGCTCTTTAGCCGGCGGTGAATGTCTGCTCGGGACTCGAAGCGCTTGCTGCCCATGGGGCAGAATCCGGCCACAAGCGCAATGCTGATGAGGTCGATCTGTACAAAATCCGTGAATTCGGTATCGACAAAAATTAGCAGAAGCTGCCAATTAGCAATTTCTCCGATAACTGCCGTTCGAGTTCCTCCAACTGCAGATTTGTTGCTTATGATGCAATCTTCGCATACACTGGACGCTACATGGTCTGGCGCTAAAGGTGTCCGTCTTTCTCGGATTTTTATGTTTCCTGTTAAATCGGCCGATCTCCAGAACGACAAGCCCCATGCGGCTTGTCGTCCGATCAGCGTCCGTGCATAACGGACAGGCCAAGCCTGTTAAATATTCAATTAGCGATTTCGTATGCTGGCACCGGATAGTCTGAACAGATTTGGGAAATTCCTTTTGGAAAAGGGAATCCTTGCCTTTGTCATATTCGTATCGACTTTGGGTGCCAATCTATGGTTCGAAAAGCAAAAGACCATAGACAGCATCAAAGTGAACGACTCCAACGTTATTGCCGCTAAAGCGAATGAGCTATGGGGCATGATGTTTAAGCTGGAGTCTGACTACAGCCGTCTTGATTCCCTTAGGTCGCATCAAGATTTTGCAATTATGTTTGAACGAAAACAGGACAAGGCGCTACAGAAGCAAATCGACATTAAGGTCCGCGAAGTATTCGGCCAACATGAAGAGTTGCTGCACAGCATATCCGAAAGTAGTCATCTCATTGGAAAGCCCCTGTTTCGACATATGGCGCTCTATATGTCACTGCTACAGGGCTACTACGGAATGAAGGACAATTCGCGCCGGGCACATGCGATGGACAAGAAGTCAGACCACTCATTCATGGACAAGCATATGCAGGAAACGGGAGAGATGCTTTTTCAAATGCGTGGCGACGTTGCTTCTACGCGGGAATATGCGCTACGACAAGCAAATCGCTAACCCGGCAATCGAGCGGACCTTCGCGAAAAGCCGCGCAGGCCGCTCACTTCTACGGTTGGACGGCTGCTTTTCGAATTACTGTATGGCAGCTTTGGATCGGAGAGCCACTACCGCGAGAGCGGTTTAGTCCAACGGCCAGGAGCGGTCATCGGCAGGGCTGAGGCAAGTGTCCGCTTTAGGCTGAACAGAATCACTCGCAGTCAGCGGCCCGGGCGGCCGCTGCTATAATATTAGTCCGGCGTGAGCTGGCTGACCGCGTCGCGGCTGCGCCGCTCGGCGCACAGCTCGTTGCGGATGCGCTTGAAGTCAAACTCGCCCTGGAGCGCCCTGTCCATGCCATCCAGCATGACTGGAGCATTCATAGCCGCCTCCCTAGGTGGCATCCCACGTTCGATCAGCTGATTGCGCAACTTGTCGCTGACCTCTGAGAACTCGTTCTCTTCGAGGGCTCTGGTCAGGTGCCAGTCGAGACTCATTGCATACATTGGGCGAAATTTCCGCATTTGCATTTTAGTTCCTTTCGTTTTGTTAGGCGTCGACGTTTGGGCGTCGACAATGCGATATTCGCTGCTCGCGCCAACCTGCTCCACCGGAAATCACGGAAACCGATGCTCACCGCCACGCCATCAACCTACGCACGCTTGCCTACCTTCTCCGCTGTCATTGACGGCTTGGCCTCTGGTCTTGGGATCGCACGGAACAAAGAGGATGCGCTTGCCGGCCTCGGCTCGTTTGGCGGCCGGATCGACGCCTATAGCGGCTCGCCTCACCGCTCTGGCCTGCAAGACCGGCTCTTGGATCTGCTCGCGGGCTCGAACGAAGCGCTCCGGAACCTTATCCAAGCACGGCTGCTCGACGCCGAAACGGCGCTGACCGATGCTAGGGCTATCCCACTGGTCACCGAGGCGACGGAAACAGAAGGGCTGCGGCGCTTCATCGAAAATTGGGCAGTCCCATGGATTGCTCAGATGCTTGCTGATGCCCGCCGACACCCTGGATCGGTGCTGGACAGCACTCGGCTACTGCTTGAAGTGCATGCCGCTTCGCTTACTCAAGACACCACAAGCTATCTGGCCACTTGGAAGGCTGCGGTCAAGCGAGCGATTCCTGAGGGCGTCAACGCCCGTGAGTTCCGCTCGACGCTTGCCAGACTGGATCAGCGTTCTCAGCGCAAGCATTCGTCCATCGAGCAGGACCTCGCCAACCTGCGCGTTGAAATGCAGAGCGGTTTCTCCTCTCTGCAGGAGCTTGATGCCGCGGTTGGCGCGGTACGCGGGTTGTACCTCGCCGGCATGGCAACGATGCGGCTGTGCGCCATGGCTGCCGAGATCATTCCAGAGCAAGATCTTCTCGCGCTGGTTGTCGGTAAGCTGCTTGCAGGCTTGGATAGGAACGGCGACTTCCCTGAGGAAACACAGCAAAACCGCATGTACTGGGGCTACCTCGACCCTTATTTGACCCTATCAAAGGAGTACGACCAGCTTGTCGCTCAAGTGAACGATATGGACGAAGCGAATTTCGACAAGTTGCGTGCGGATTCGCGCGCGGTCGCCCCCTCGGGCTTGTTGATGTTCGTCATCAACTACGCGGAAGGGTGCTGGCACCTTCGCCATGGCCCCAATGAATTGGCCGAGCAGTGCTTACAGAGGGTTGTCGCGAAAGCCGACGGCCGACAACTTGGCAAAATCGCTGCGGACGCTGCAAGCATCCTGATCGCGCTGCGACTCGCTGGGCCTAGCCCGCTCATGTTCGAGGCGCTGAATCCCCTGATGCGCGTGCGCATTGACAACATGCCGCAGTTGATTGAGATGTATATCGACTATATTCCGACGCCCTTCTCGGATTGGTCCCCCCGCCCCAAGCCAAGCTTCTATGACTCGCACTTGATGGGGTGCGTGGCCTTCTTCAACGAAGTTACTCGCGCACCATGTGTGTCCGCGATCTGCAATCCTCTGCAGCGCTTTGATGCAAGCTTGGAAAACCTGATCACCCAATCCCGTCAGGCTGGCGCTAGGCTGACGGAGGTGGGACGGAAGCGACCGGCCATTGTTGGCACATCCGTCAAGCCGTATCAGGTGCTCAGGGACCACTTGTACTACCGCAATGCGCTCTTCGGGTTGAATCCATCAAACCTGCCCGGCATGGATGCCTATGCGATGCTGCCGCCGCCCGATCAGCTTCGTCTACTGCGCTTCGTGGATCCGGAGCAGTTCCAACTTGACCTGCAGATGCATGGTTTAGGTCCATGGCGGCATCCTGATGATGTGCCGTAACGTCGCAAGTCCTTCGAAACCATGTCGACGCCGGTAGGTGTAAGCGTTACTGTCTTTAGGGATCAATTTCGATCAGGCTCAACGTGCCGGTCAAATCGCGTAGCTAGACGAAGCGGCCGGTGGGATACCCCCTGGATCAGCTAGGATGCGTTGAATCGATGAGTGGTTTCGATCAAACAGCTGGGCAATCTATTGCAGGGAGTCGCCTTTACGCCAGCGCTCCCATATCAACGCCTTCTGGCTGTCCGAGTAATAGATCCGCGGCTTCTGCTTCATTTGACACACTCCTTCTGCTCACGCAGTTGTTAGTCTGTTGCATCCACCGGTTGAATCCGCACTCCAAAGCAGACGCTGGCCGGTGACGCTCGAACGGCAGCAACGGGTCGAATGCTGTCGGTGAAGTCTTTGATTTTCCACTGTGTGACATGAATTAGTACACACGACACGGCCTGCGATTGGCGAGTTCTTGCTGATTTGAAGTGCTAACCGATTGGAGTTGGCAGGGCATGATAAGGTTTGAGGCAGAGCGGAGAATCAAAACGGTTGCCACATTTCACGCTCTTTTTAAGTTCTCAAATAATTCCGATTCTTCTCATTTAATTCCGATATTCTCAAATAATTCCGATTTTTACACTTGGTGCGCAAATCTCGCCGGAGGCAGAAGCCAAAGTTCAAGGCTGGATTGAAGGAAGGTCAAAGCCAGTCAAGCTATATCGGGCAACAGCGGATCTCACAGCATTTAAGGTTAATATCAACTAGGTTATCGGCAATCGTGGTGCAGCTTAACTTTACGTCGAGCGACCGCTTTCGAGAAGGGGCTACTTCCGGTATGGGTCGAATGCTGTTGGTGAAGCCTTTGATTTTCCACTGCGTGACCTGAATTAGTGCACACGACACGGCCTGCGATTGGCGAGTTCTTGCTGGTTTGAAGTGCTAGCCGATTTGAGTTGGCAGGGCATCATAAGGTTTGAGGCAGAGCGGGGAATCAAACCGGTTGTCACATTTCACGCTCTTTTTAAGTTCTCATTTAATTCCGATTTAAACATCTGAGGATATTCTTGTCCACGATGGGGGCAATGATTTCCGATGTGTGCTCAATTGGTCGTCGTACTAAAACCTCTCAGCTTAAAAATTTCTGCGCCAGATTGGCCTATCCGACATGTGAAGTGATGCCTATCATCCGCTTTGATGGAACGAGAGAAGAAGCGGCATAGATCACTCCGTTCGTCGACCTCGATATCAAAGGTGATTGAATGGATATTGTGGTTGCGTATCAGCTTATCTAAGCTATTGTCGAGTTCCGTAGATTCTTTCGTGTTGTTCAGCTCTTGCGCTTTCGTGCTGAAGTATTTGATAAGGATCTTCTCGACAATTAGTCCTTCCTCATCCGCCCGAACCTCATCAATCATCGCGTTAGAAACAACGAAATTTATTGGTGACGCTGTGTCCATTGCCAGGGACGTCACCTTGAATAGATTGTAAAAAACGAAGTAGTCGTAAGTCTGATCATCGCGAGATGTCCAGTGCAACATGTCTCCAAAGCCTCGATGATTTCTGTCGATCGGCCGTCCTGACGGATCACTGGTGTAACCGACGTAATGAACTTCGGTATCGATACCGGTACGTATGCCGCATAGTGAAAAGAAATCGTAAATCGAATAAGTGACTTTATGCTGCTCGTCCTCAGATAGTGTGATCAAACGATCAGTTACCTCGATACGAGGTTTTACAGGCTTTCCAGTAGCATCTGCAAACTTTACTACACAACGTCGAATAATTCGTTCTCGTCCAACCTCGATGTACAGAATCAGCTTGCCGCTGAACGAAGCATAGTGTGGCTTTCGCTTCGTGCTAAAACGGATTTTTGGTCTAGAAGCAAGAAAATATACGAAGCGCTTATCAAGTTCGTTTTTGACGGCATCATTTAGTGCGTTCAGCTGCTTTCGAGCTGCCTCCATCATATTCACGCCATCTGGTGAGTCGATGAGCAAGTCGAACCAAAACCACGTGGATTGAATGAGCTCCACATGCCAGTCCTTTTTCTGTTCAGTGTATGTAGCGTGCTCGGTGATAAAGCTGAAAACCCCTCGTGACATGAACAAACTCCATCGGATAAGGTGCCGAGTAGCCTATCAGGCATATGGAGGAACTACCATCCTTTCCTACCGCAAATAGGAGCGCGAGCGTCTGCAAGGACCTGCCTGGGCTTCACTTCAGTCTTGCTTCGTAGGTGATCGCCACAAGTCGTCAATCGACCGCGCAAACATCCGCAACGACCGAACACCAGCATTTCAGTATTGCTTGTCACTGCGCTCGTGTCTGGCTACCAGAGTTTTGGTGGAGGTATCTATTCTGTCGGGCAACGAAAATAGCCAAATCGCGGATAACGAATTTGTCTGCCGTCAGCCAGTTGTGGCAACAGATGAGGCGGCGATATCCCTACATTTCGTGTTCTCAGTCACTACCGCAGTGGAGCCAAAGGGGAGGCCAGCGTCGGACTTCGGAACCTACGGTCGTTGCCGCAGTTCCCAATATCGTTTTCATTAGTTGTGACGTAAACACGACTTTTTTCACTAGTTCTGACTTAGGCTACAATTCAGTTTGATTCACAGGAATGAAAAAAACCTTATAAATCAATGACTCAATTTTTCACTAATTGTGACTCCCTACATTGGTGTCGGGTGACACGGAAAGTGAAATCTGTGACAAGTTAGTGAAACTTTACTGACGAAGATAAGAAATTTTTCGTGGTCCTATTCTGTCCTGAGCGTCGGCAGGAAAAAGCCAACCTTTGGGTTGGCTTTTGAGTTTCAGAATCAAACGTCAGTCAGCTATTAGGGAAGCGCGGATTTAATCGTTTTTTCGCCAAAATACACTCGCAACTCGTTGATTTATAAAGGTGGCGATTCGGGGGAATCGATTAAATCTGCGCTTCCTTAGCGTCCCATCCGGCCAACAGTGCTTCTGTTTGTTGTAGCACCATTTGTACGGCCGCATCTTGTAAGTTAGGTGGTGTATGAACCACGAACCGAATGATGTAGCCATTGGGCTTGCTGTCGTCGCCCTTGCCGTGGCGCTTTCGCTCATGGCAGGCGGCGTGCCGGCGCGGTTTTATGGCGTTGGATTTGTCGTCTTTGGTGTGAGTGTTCTTGTTCTTCTTAATCGACGGATCGAAGGCGCGAGACTCATCGCAATCATGCTTATGCCTGCTGTTTTGCTTGGGAAGTTACTGCCTAAAGATATGCGTTCGCAGTTGAGTAGAAGTGAGAAGAGGAGCGGCGAGAAATGACGAATGCGCGGGTATTCATGTCTGACTTTTTCCTAACTCGTCGTTGCCACCGACGCGGTGAACTCAGGCGTTATGCATCATGACAACGCGCTGCCTCTTCTGCAAGCAGGACTCTTCATCTTCACGCTCGATAGAGCACATTGTTCCCGAGTCACTAGGCAACACCGATCACGTGCTGCCTGCTGGAGTTGTTTGCGACAAATGTAACAACTACATCGCGCGCGCAATAGAGAAGCCGCTTCTAGACTCGCGGTACTTTCAAGAACGTCGATTTCATGCAGGAATTCCTAACAAGAAAAACAGGATACCGCCTATGGAAGGTATTCATCTGCAATCCCGAACTCTCGTCCAACTTCTCAGGAAGTTAGACGAGGACGGTATCAGCATTGGCGCTGCCCCAAACGTCGATGAGTCATACTGGGTACGAAGTCTTCTTCAGGGTGAGTCAGGAACATTGATTGTCCCAATGGGGGAAAGGCCCAGTGACTATCTGATCTCACGCTTTCTTGGAAAAGTGGGGTTGGAGGTATTGGCCCACCGCGTACTCGATGTTACAGATGGATTGGAGGAAATCATTAACCAGCCCGAACTTGAGGAACTTAGGCGTTACGTACGATTTGGCAATCCAAAACTTGCGTGGCCGTACTCGCGCCGTACCATCTATTCTCCTGACTTCCAATTTGCTGATGGGACCGAGCCTTATGAGGTACTTCATGAGTTCGATACCTTGGTCACGCCAACGAACGAGTACTACATCGTAGTCGCGATATTTGGAGAGGAATACGCTCTCAATCTCGGAGGGCCAGAGATTGATGGTTACCAACACTGGCTACTGGAAAACGACAACAAGAGCCCCCTATATTGCGGAAAGAATGCATGACGCATAACTCATCACACAGGACCTGCGCGAAAAGCCGTGCAGTCTGATGATTTTAAACGCTAGGCCTAGCAATGCTCCGACCTGAGGAACACGAGCACTTCACAGATTTTGGCCAGATCAAGAAGGATGTATTTATTCTTCTGAATCTTGGGTATGGCCTCAATCGACTCTTGGAAGATAGCGAAGAGGATGTTGTGTCTAGAAAAGATTCTGCATTGTTTCGTGAGTACGGCAAGATGTACGCAAGCGAGATTTCATCGCGACTAATAGGAATAGCCGTACCAAGCAGGATATTGGACGACAGGCTCATCAATTCCAAATCAGGTGTCATAGCCTCCAAGTTTGATCATGAAGAAGACATGCTCGGGGATGAGGAAAATGGCGAGCCCATCAATTTACGGCACTGCTTCAATAAAATTATTCACGCATCAAGCATTGATCACGAGTTGCAGTTGCCAGAAGTTTATTTGTCTGGCGAGCACCAAAACGGAAAAAAGTGGCACGTTCGACTCTTCCTGTTGCCCTTCTGTAGGGCCATATATCAATGGGTCGATCGCTGTCAGCAGTTATAGCCCCATAACGGCAGTCAAAATGCATAATTTAGACGTTGAACGGCAGCTTTCAGCAAATTGCGACTTCTGCTTTGAGTGCCTATTTTGATGCGTGCCAAGCAGATGCGAGAACAGCATATGCTTAAGTTACGTGATTGCGCACCTCATTGCTCTGCAGGCCCGTCAGCGCGCAAATATAAAATTCTCCAGTAATTGTGTTGGCAGCACGATGTGGGTGAAAACACGTGCCGCCGTCTTGGCGTCGCGATGTTCAGTCAGGAACTCCACGTGCCTTTAGGAGCGTCATGAGCTCCGATCGGAAGGTATATTCAGAGCCGTCGGCATTCTCAAGCCTGACTATACAAAAGGTGTTCGCGCGTCTTCATTGCATTTGTAGAATGTTCCAAAAATGCAATAATAGGAGGTGCTCGTCCAAACAGGAGAAATTCTCAAGACTGTCCTATAGGGGATGTGCCTGATTAAAAATTGTTGGAGGCGACTATTCGGCACGCGCTAGATACTGCCGGCAGCAAGAACATAGGAGGATAATTAGCAGTGCCACAGCGCTTACGGTTCTTGTTGGACACCAATGTCCTAATTCCACTTCAGGATTCGTTCCAGGTTCTTGAGGGCAACTTGGCGAACTTCGTTCGTTTGGCAAACATTGGTGGTCATCAACTGATGTACCACCCAGCCAACGTCGCCGATTTTGAACGCGATACTAATGCCGAGCGACGCCAACGCAACCTACAGCGCATCAGACTGTATCCTGCCCTACACGATCCAGCACCATGCGTCTGGAACACATCTGATACCACCCCCAACGATGAGTGCGATAATGAGCTTCTCTATGCACTTCACTGTGATGCCGTCCACGCACTAGTCACTGAAGATAAGGGAATCCATGCAAAGGCGCGTTCGCACGGACTCGCGCACCGCGTCTACACGATTCAGACTGCGGAAGACTGGCTCAAGCGCCTTCATGAGACACGGCAGATCGCCCTGCCAAACATCCATGATGTTCCGATCCACAGTCTTACCCCCGAATTGCCAATGGTCTTCTTCGACAGCCTGCGCAAAGGATATCCCGGAATCCAGGGGCGCGATGGCTTCGATGAATGGTTCCGCCGGAAGGCCAGAGAGGATCGCCACGCGTGGGTGTATCGGGACGACAGCGGGGCGCTGGCTGCTATTTGCATCTATCAAATCCAAAACGATGAAGTCTTGAACGATGCTGGTGACGTTCTAAGTGGTGCGGCTCTAAAGCTTTGCACGTTCAAGGTTGGCGAATCGGTGCGTGGCCGAAAGATTGGGGAGCTATTCCTCAAGGCTGCATTTCGCTACGCGACGGAAAACACCTGTGAGCACATTTTCATTACCTCAAGTGCCGAGAGCCAGGACTATCTGATTGGTGTTCTTATGGATTTCGGCTTTGCAGAACGAGGCACCTACAGAGGAGATATGGTGCTGGTCAAGTCGCATCCGGCTGCCGAGCCACCGATAGATGGTCTAGCGCCGACCGAGTACATCCGTCGGTATTTTCCGCACTTTCGATCTGACTCAATGGTGCAGAAATTCTTGGTGCCAATCCAACCGCATTACCATGAGATACTCTTCCCTGACTACACACCGGTCCAGCCAAGACTTTTTGCACCGACGGGCAACGTAGGAAACGCGATCAAGCTCGCATACCTGTGCCATGCGCAGACAAATTCGATCCACACGGGAGATGTCCTGCTGTTCTATCGTACAGTTGACGAGAAAGCGGTGACGTCGCTGGGGGTGGTCGAGCGATTCGAAATTTCTAGCGACGGTGCACAGATCGCCAGTTTGGTCAGTCGCCGCACCGTCTATAGCATTGACGAAATCGATGCACTGGCACAAAAGCCAACCAAGGTCATTCTCTTTCGACTCGTCGGCCATTTTCCAACAATTATCCCCTATGAGCGGCTTATGCTTGACGAAGTCGTGGCGGGGTCAATTCGATCTATTCGTAAGGTTTCAGATGTCGCTTTTTCAAAAGTCCTCTCCGCATCCGGGCGGTAGGGCTGTTCTACTTTCTATTAAGCCGAAGTACGCTGACCTGATACTCGCAGGTTCCAAGCGGGTCGAGTTTCGCCGTTCTTGGGCTGCACAGGACGTAAGTATGATCGTGCTCTATTCGAGTTCTCCAATCCAGAAGATTGTCGGCGTGGTTGAAGTGGAGGAGATTGTTGTTGCTTCACCAACTTCGCTTTGGAAGACATGCGTTGAGAGGGGTGGTGGACTTACTAGGGAGGAGCTTCGGGCGTACTTTGCAGGAAAATTGCAGGGTGTTGCCGTGCTCCTGGGACAGGTCTTCAAGCCAGCGAAGCACGTCGAACCTTCTGACGTAATCAGCAATTTCGTACCGCCACAATCATTCAGGTACTTGGATGCTAACGAATACATGAAACTTGAAAAGAAAGTAAGTGGCAGGAGAGGGAAACAATGACGCTGTTCGTTGGCGGAGTTCATGCGGTCGGCAAGACCTTTGTTTTGAAACCGGTGTGCGAGAGTCTTGGTGTAAGGCACGCAACTGCGAGCCAACTCATCAAGGAGCAGCGAGGCCTTTCAAATTGGACGGTCTCTCGACAAGTTGATGACATCGTCGAGAACCAACATGCTTTAGTTGCAGCAGTTAAGCGGCTTGAGCAAGGCGGCGAGAAAGTTGTCCTTGATGGCCACTTCGTGCTGCGGCGAGGCGTAGGAGTCCACGAGAAGATTGGCGCGGAGACGTTCGTTCAGCTCATGGTTCGGGGGATTATTCTCTTGGAGGCTCCAACCGCGATCATCGCCGATAGGCTTCTGCAACGGGGTGACCCTAGCTGGGAGCTATCGGAAATTGAAGTCTTCGCCCAACAGGAATTGGAGCACGCTGAGGCTGTCTGTCGACAGTTGGAGGTCCCGCTTGTAAGGCTATGCTCGCCCTCAGAGTTGCAGGTTCTAGACGCTGTTGAAAAGCTCTCTGCCGTGACGTAGCGTAAGGCCGTAAGTTGCACAGGGTAGGGCGGAAAAGCGAAGCGCCTTCCACCGCATGCGAATTTAACGTTACCTAACTATCCAAGTGGCCTCCAATTTATCGTCGTTGCAATAGCAGCTTATTGTCTAATCAGTGACTCATGCGGCGGAAGGCGCTTCGCTTTTCCGCCCTGCCGTGCTTTTCATGAATTGATACAGGCGGCGGTGGAGAGGAAACACTAAATCTTCTTACTTCTGACATGCAATTGCTATATTTGCAATAAAATATCGCTACAAAACAGGTCTCCTACCGTCACAACTCCCGATTAAAAGTCAGCATGAAACCAATCCAGCTCCCTCCGTTGCGTCCCCTGCTCGCCTTATTGCTCGTAAGCGGAGTCTTGCAACCCTACTCGCCAGCGTACTCCTCCGAACACGCGGCTCCCAATGCCGTTCTGGCCGCGCCACCATTACTGCTGGCGCAAAGCTATTCGGAAAACCACGACCTTGCCCACTATCTCGTGAGCGAAAAACTGGATGGCGTTCGCGCTTATTGGGACGGCAAAAACTTGAAATTCCGTAGCGGCAAACCGATCCACGCGCCCGCCTGGTTCACCGCACAATTTCCCGCGCATGCGCTCGATGGAGAACTGTGGATGGCGCGGCATAGTTTCGACCGGCTGTCTGCCGCTGTGCGCAGGCAGGCTCCGCTGGAGGCGGAGTGGAAAAGCATCACTTATCAACTTTATGAATTGCCCGAGGGCGAAGGCGGTTTCGGCGAACGTCTCGCTACTTTGCAAGCGAGCGTCGCACAAGCGTCCGTGCCGTGGCTGCGGGTCTTGCCGCAGGTGCATGTGAGCGACAAGGCGGCATTGAAGCTGAAGCTGGCGCAAGTCGTGCGCGAAGGCGGCGAAGGCTTGATGCTGCATCGCGCCGATGCTGCTTGGCAAACCGGGCGTTCGGACGTTTTGCTGAAACTGAAGCCGCAGCAAGATGCCGAAGCGCTGGTGGTGGCGCACGAAGCGGGGCAGGGAAAATATCATGGCATGCTCGGTGCGATCGTCGTGATGACGCCGGAAGGCCGGCGCTTTCGCCTTGGCATCGGCTTTAGCGACGCACAGCGGCGCGACCCTCCGGCGATCGGCAGTACAGTCACCTATCGCTACCGTGATCTCACCTCGACCGGTTTGCCGAAGTTCGCCAGTTTCTTGCGAATACGGGAAAGCGAGTAACGGGAACACCATCAGGGGGCTCGCTCATACAGGACTGGCGCCAATTCGTGCCGGACGCAAAATAGGCGCGCAACTACGAAGTACGGGGGCAAGTGAATTAATTTTCGGGGAAGTGGGGGGAAATAATTTTGTCTAAACAGTCGCCGCCAAGGCTCCTCTTCAATCCCTATTTTTATAATTACCCCGCCTCCTCTACTCGCGTTGCTTCTTCATCGCTTGCGCTGGATCCTCAAGCTCTTGAAAAATCCGCTTTGCGACATCGGACGGAAAGTCTTTCGGTAATAGCTTGCTTACCCCTGTGATTACCCGTGAGGTAGCGGCCAATAATTCCTCGATGATTTCTTCCGTAAGAGGAAATTTCACCCTCACCTCGAATGTTGTATAAGAGTACGGTTCGACATCACAGGCGCGGCAGATCAACATCAGAATGTAGATGACCACGCTGGCATCCGCACCGGCGACCGAATTCGAGAACATCTAATTTTTTCGTCTGGTCGTGAACGGACGAATACGCCGTTAACGCAATGCCCCAATCAAGCCATTCGCGTCCGGCACCACTGCTCGAACTCGCGCGTCGGCAGCGGTTTGCAAAAATGGAAGCCCTGGCCGCGCCCGCATTGGTGGGCTTGCAAAAATGCGAGGTCCTCGTCCGACTCGATTCCTTCTGCGATGATGCATTCCGCAACTGCCACGTTCGCCCGGCTACGCACGATGCCAGTGACAAACGACTTGTCCAGTTTCAGGATGTCGATCGGTGGTAGCCGGCTGAGGTAGCTCAGGCTCGAATAGCCGGTCCCGAAATCATCGAGTGCTATCTTGATGCCCATTTCCTTGAGCTCGGATAAGACGTCGGCCGCCTCGTCAACGTTTGTCATCAACGTGCTTTCAGTCATTTCAATGCACAGGTCTTCGGCGCCGATGCCCGCGTGTTGCAGGGCGTCGTCAACGCTGCGCGCAAAGTCCTTGCGCCGGAATTGGGAGGGCGAGACATTGACGGATACTGGGAATGGGAACAAGCCCTTGTCGTGCCACTCGCGTTGCTGGTGGCAAGCCTCCTGCAGCACTCATCTCTCCAACGTCTGCACATCCACGTATGGCGGCCTGGCGCTGAATTCGGCATTCGTCAGCGACCTGACACCATTGGTGAAAAAGGCCGATCTGTGGATTCACAGGCCATGTACACGACAGTTTCGACTATGAAATGTCGGAGACGCGTATCGTCGCAAACCCTCGCGGATATGCGCTTAACCGCTTATCGGCCGAGAACCCGATGCAACTGCTATGCGAGAACCCACGATTCAATGCACAACTGATAGTGGATGCAAAACACACAGCCAGGCCCGGCTACGCATTGGCCGGGTTTCCCTCGATTGCTGGGAGCATTCCGTGATGCCGCCAGACCCTTGCCCAATACCGCACCGGAACCAGCCATGCCGATGCACATATCCGCAGGATGTTGGTATTCGACACATGCGTGGATAAATGCGCCGGTTCAGGAGGGGCTGACACTCTCGCGGGCAGTTCCGCAATAAATCGCTTCAGGCCCAGTCCCAGCAATTCGGCGTCGGACGAATGCGTCTCTACAAGGTCAGCGATCACACCCGACAGGGAAAGCCACGTCTTGCGGAACAGTACAAAATCATGACGGAATCCTGTGGCGGTATCCAACGCGAGTTCGTCCAGCCATTCCAGTAACCATTCGAATCCCGGAAAGCGTCTCTCGAACACCACACGATCGAGCGCTCGCTCGACTGCCCGGCTGAGTATTGGATCGTCCTCGCGCATCGAGCCGAGCGCGGCTACAGCATTGCGGATGCGTCCGGCATCGAGCGTCAAACCGCCGGCAATGATGGACACCAGCATCTCCCGGTCGGCTTTGGAAAGATGCAAGGTCAGGCTCCAGTCCAATATCGCCAGCCTCCCGTCGTTTGCGGCGATAAGGTTTCCGGCATGGAGATCGGCGTGCAGCATGGCGACTTCCGCTGCGCTCCAGAACGGTTGAGCAACAAGCGCAGATACCATGGCAGAAGCCAGGTCCGCGCGATGATTTGCAGACAGGTCGGCATCCGTTACCTTGTTGCCGAAAATCCGCTCCATGGCGGTCACTTTGGCGGTACACCACGGCAGTACTTGCGGAATCAGGATGCGCGGATCGTGTGCATGGAAAGCATGCGCCGCGCGAAGATTGTCCTGCTCTACCCGCAGGTCGATCTCATGCGCCAGCAATTCGCGCACGCTGTCGAGCGTACGCCGGTATTCCAGCGCAGGCAGGCCCAAGCTGCGCCCTCGCTCTTCAAGAAACGTTCCCAATTCCGCCCATACGGCGATCTCTTCGGTAAACCTTTCTTCTATTCCGGGTTTGAGCAGCTTGAAGACGCCATCGCATGTTTTCCCATTTTCTTGATAGGTGAAGGGCAGTACCACCGCAACGCTTCCCTCGGCCAATGCATGCGGGGCCAAGGTCACCGGCAGGTCATCGGGCAGCTCTTCTCGGATACGGCACAGTATCTGCGCCATCGGCGTGGTCGGCAACATTGACTCCAGTGTCTGCAACTGGCGTCGTATTTCCACAGGTAGTTGCCGGTTACGCGCCAGTACCTGGCCCAGTTTATGGAGCGTCGGGCATTGCACCAGAAGCGTTACCAGACGTGTGGCGGCGTCGGTGTCTTCTGGCAACGCGAATTGATCGGCCAATATGGCGGCCTGACGGTGAGCCGGCAACCGAGCCAGAAAGAATGCCATGCCGTCGAGGACTAACGGACGCCATGGCGCCAGCGATGCCGGGACAAGTTGGGACACGTCCAGGGATTCGAGCAGCAGCTCGGTCATTTCATTGTTGTATGGCACGATGCCGGATTACCTTTCATCAGGATAACAGTGGCAGCACATTGATCGATACATCATCCGATCACCCGCTCAACTCACGTCGCGTTCGTTTAGACCAGCTTGCCAGTTATAGTTCGGGCAACATGTCTCTCACGTGAAAATTAGAGCGGATTGCGCTCCGATACAAGGTAGGGTGCGCCCCGCGCACCAGTGCTCTTGCGACGGTATCGGTGCGCGGGGCACACCCTACAGTAATCTGCAATCCGCCCTAAATCTTACGGAAAGTGATAATCCCCAATCAATCAGGTTCGCCTCGCTCTCTACGACGACTGTGCATGGTCGAAGCGGTTGATGCCCATAACCAGCACGGAAGCGATGATCAGGCCATAGAATACGGCCACCACGTCGATGATGAATCCGATGACGTCATTGTGTTGGCGCCGCACCTCGAAAGGGATCGCCCGGTGTATCAACAGCATCAGGAGATACGTGAGCAATACGGAGCCAGCCACATGGAAGACTATCTGGAGAGGGGAAGGCAACGCGGCCAGATAGTTCAGCATGGTCGGATCCTGCGTACGCTACGGGGCGATTTGCGAAGTTAATTCTGCCGAAATTTGCACTGCACAACTTTCCCACAATTTCGGTGGGTAACTCTGTGGATAATTATGGATATTGATATTAAGTAACTGATTCATAAAGGAAAGTTGTTATTGAGTAAAATCAAGGCATGCATAAAATTAAGGGTAATTTATCTGCCCGTCACTCAATCGCTGTTAATCGTCAGCTAGTTCATTTGCGAAGTTAATTCTGTCGAAATTTGCACTGCACAACTTTCCCACAATTTCGGTGGGTAACTCTGTGGATAATTGTGGGTATTGAGCTTAAGTAATTGATTCTTAATGGAAAGTTGTTATTGAGTAAAATCAAGGCATGCATAAAATTAAGGGCGATTTATATGCCCGTCACTCAATCGCCGTTAATTGTCAGCCCCAACTCGAAGCCGCCACTAAGAACGTGTTCACGATCTCCTGAGCAGTATCGCCAGGAAGGCCAGGTGAATGAATTGCAAGCTGGTGTTGAGCCAGCACTCGCAGTTCTTCCATAAGCGCCGGTTTTTCTCCAGCCAGGCAAAGCTGCGTTCGACCACCCAGCGTTTGGGGATCACCGCGAACTTGTGCAGCTCACTTCGTTTGGCGATTGGCACCGTAACTGCATCGCCTGTAGTGCTCCTTTGCGATCGCTCACTTCGGCAGTCGTCACGGCAATAGCGTGAGGCAGTCCCGGCGTATCCACCCCGATATGGCGCTTGATGCCCGAGGCCTTCTTGCTGGCGTCATAGCCTTTGGTGCCGGCCGTGTCCGTGTTCTTCACGCTCTGGGCGTCCACGATCAAGAGCGTCGGCTTGGCGTTGCGCCCCAGTTTCTCGCGGGCCGCGCCAACCTGCTTTTTTTAATGCCCGCTCCAGCACGCTCATGCCGTGCTGGTCGGGCTCGCTCTATTTTGCAAAGTACGAATGCACCGTCCTCCATTTGGGAAAGTCTCTCGGCAACATTCTCCACTGGCAGCCGGTGCGCAGCAGATACAGCACCGCGCAAAACACTTCGCACAAATCCACCGTGCTTGGCTTGGCGCGTTTCCTCGCGCTTTGCAGCACTGGCAGGATCTCTTCAAACTTCTCGCGACTGATGTCGCTCGCGTAGGGTTCTCTCATCCCCATATTATCCAGACTAGCAGGAAGATCGTGAACACGCTCTTAGAGATCAACAAACATTTCGAACCCGCCATATATCATCCGCTTTCCATCAAACGGCATGGATTCGGGCTTGATCATATCGGCCATCCGTGGGTCCTTCATCACCTTGTCGTTGACTTCGTCGCGGTGGGCGCGCGATTCGTACATGATCCATGAAAATACAACTGTCTCGTCGGCTTCAAGATTCACGCTTTGAGGGAACGAGGTAAGCTTGCCGGGCTTTACGTCCTCGGCAATGCACTCGCGAAATTCCAGCGCGCCATGCTCACGCCAGATTGCCCCACATTTGGCCGCTATCTCGCGGTAGGACTCCACATTTGTTTTGGGGAGCGGCAGTACGAATCCATCTACATAGGCCATGACATTCTCCTTGAGCAATAAATCTTTTGGATTTAGGGACACGCAGAAAAAACAAACGTGTATGGTAAATCGGTGGCAATTGCCACGTTGCGACACTCATATAGACTGCCCGCCTTATTGAAAAATCCCGGACCTCATGAATGCTAGCTCTTGGTCAAATGCAGCCTGTCCACGATTGACCAGACGAAAAACCTCAACACTTGGCAACATTGAAAAAGGCTCCGTTCAGGAGCCTTTTTCAATTAACTGCACCACTACTTTTTCACTGACTTGGCACAGATTTCACTTTCTTCGTCACCCGACAGGGACGCGCCCTACCGTCATCGGCAATTCGCTCTAGGCGTCGCAATTGCGCGTTTCCAGTCCCTTGAAATCGGCCTTGATCTTGTCCACGCGCCTTTTCGCATTTGCATCCAGTTCGCGCAGCTGAAATACAGTCTTGTTCGAGGGGGGCGCATAAGGACCGAGGCGTGCGCTGCGTACGCCCTTTTGATTCAGCGCCTCCAGTTGAGTGCGCGCCGCCTCTTCGGATTTGAAGATGCCGAGCGAAATTCCCCACTTCAAATCGGTACCTTCCTGGATTACATAGAAATCATCTACACCCAATTGCCGCAGTTCAGCAGTTTTCTTGTCCGCCTCTTCCTTGCTGCCTTGCGATGGAATGAACACCATGTAGCGCACCTTTTCCTGAGCATGGCGCTTCGATAGTTGCGTACCGAGCGACAAGCTCGCCAGCTGTGTTTCAAATCGCTTTGCGTCTATCGGATCGAAATTACCGATTTCGGTGCATGCGACGCTATTCGGCTTTTTGACTGCGACCAATGCATTCGGAACGGGATCGGAAACAGAAGCGGGAACGGGATCGGGCAATTTCTCAACCACCGGTACGACTACGGCTGCACTGGCCGTGACCTGCTTGATCTTGTCTGCATTGAATTGTTTGGCGACACGGTCCGGTTCGCGGCCATCGGGGAACAGCGTGTTGAGGTAACCCTGTTGATACGCCAGCAGCGCGCTATTGGCCAAAAGCAGAAACCAGAACAAAAGTTTTAACATGGGCTCTTTGCTATTTATGAAATTAGAGATCCGGAAAATAAAGTTTGAACCGGCCCCCTCGCCTCACCTCTCTCCCGAAAGGAGCGGGTGAAAAAAGCGCTCCAGAACATCAAACCTTTTCCGAGCCGATTCGATCAGGTTGTAACGCGACGGCGTGCAAACCCAGCAGCACCAGATTATCTACCCTGTCATGCGGAACCGAAAGATACGGCGCGATCATTGCGGCAGCCCCGCCCGACAGTACGCAATGCACCGCGCCGAATTGCTGCGCATGCGCCGCGAAGGCGCGCTCGATTGCGCCTACCTGCGCGGCAATGCACCCGCTCACAATCGCATCATCGGTATTGTCGGCAAACGGTTGCGTTATCTCGATATGCTGCGCCACTTGCGGCAGTTGCGCAGTATTGCGCGCGAGTGAGGTCGCCATCAGCCCCAGTCCAGGCAAGATCATCCCGCCCAGGAAAACGCCGTCGGCCGTGACCGCATCAAGGGTCGTCGCCGTGCCGCAGGTTGCCACAATCAGCGCCTTGCCGGTAAATAATGCATAGGCGCCAATCGCCGATGCAAAACGGTCGCAACCGAGTTGTGCCGGATTGCGGTAGCTGTTGCGTACGCCGCCCAACTCTGGCTGTGATCCAAACCACTCTATCGGTATCGGTTTCGGCCCCAGCGCATGTAATAGCGCTTGCTGCAAACTGTCGCGCACGCTCTGGCCGGCGACGTTGGATACCAGCACGCGAACAACGCGAGCGCCGCGCCACGTTGCCCCGAGTTGCAATATCTCTTCGCGTGCGACCATGCCCGATGAGATCCAGCTGCCCAGCGCATCCGCGCCACGCTTGCCGGCTTCCACCAGCGCCCATTTGATTCGTGTATTGCCCGCATCGACCAGCAGCAGCATATGTCTACCCTTCTCTTTTTCGTAACGATACATCGCCAGCCATCACTGCAATGCGGTCGGTGGCGGTGTCCAGTAGCAAACGTCCGATATGATCGACCCCGACTGCGATACCTTCATGCAGAACCTGTCCGTGATCGAGAATTATCACCGCTTGGCCTGCATACGCGTGCAGCAGATTCCAACGCGCCATGAACGCATGAAACCCCTGCGACTCAAACAGCACCAGTGCTTCCGACAAACCGGTGAGCAAGGCTGCCAACACTGCATTGCGATCCAGTTGCAATGTCGGCGCACCAGCGATTAGACAGCCGATCTGTGCAACCATGTTTTCCGGTACTGCAATATTCAATCCGATACCAATCACCGCCCAAGTCTCATCCTTGACGTACAAGTCGTGCAGCGACGCATTTTGCGTCTCGCTCCCGCTGGCGGAAGAGGACCGGAGGAAGAGGCTTTCATGCATTGGGGTGGTGTTTTCACCATGACCGTTGGACTGGCTTTTTGCCGCAGTCGTTTCGATCAGGATGCCGGCCAGTTTTTTGCCGTCTTTCAACACATCGTTTGGCCATTTAAGCTGGACGGCAACATTGAAATTTGTCAATACTTCGGCAATCACGACGCCCACAGCCAACGGCAATCCGACCAAGTCCTGCACCGGCCGTTTGAATTTCCAGGCCAGTGAAAACGTCAGCGATTCGCCTGGTGCGGAGATCCACGTGCGCCCAGCCCGTCCGCGACCGGCGGTCTGCCGTTCTGCCGCCAGCAAGGTCGGTACCGCAAGTCGATCGAGCCTGGCCAGCAAGTCGGCATTGGTCGAACCGGTTTCGGCCACGACTTCGATCGCAACTTGCGGGTCAGTTCCGCGGCAAAGGGAGGCGATGCGTTCAGGGGTTAGCAGGGTAGTCATGTTGCGCATTGTAACGGCAGGTATATTGCGGCGTCATCCCGGCGCAATTTTGCCAAGATGACGCACTGCGCAATCTCCCTTACACTGCCGACATGCCTATGCTGGAACAGCCTGCCCTTTTCCTGAAACAAAATGATCCCTTGACCGTCCATGCCAGCGGTCACTGGCAAGTGCATGCTTTGGCACATCCGGATGCGATGTCGGCAATACGCACTACACTGGCCAATGTCCCGCGCAACACACCGCTCAAATGGGATTTATCCAATATTGCTGCGCTGGATCATATCGGTGCGCAATTCTTATGGAATGCGTGGGGCAAGATGCGGCCGCAACAACTTGCGATATTGCCGCAGCATGCTGAATTCTTCGAGCGCCTGGAACAAGCCGGGCCGCTGGCATTGCCGCAGAGCACCGAAACGCGTCGGCTGTCATTGTCCGCGTTCGGCGGCTGGCTGGCTGGCGCACTGGACCATTTATCCGGTTTCATCGCCTTGATCGGCCAGTTTGTAATGGATCTCGGGCGCTTTGCCGCCCATCCCCTGCTTGGCCCATGGAAAGAAATTTCAGCCAACGTCTTTCACACCGGTTACCAAGCGCTCGGCATTACCGCGCTGGTGGGATTTTTAATCGGGGTGGTCTTGTCCTACTTGTCGGCCCAGCAATTGCATACCTTCGGCGGCGATATATACCTTGTCAATATTCTGGGCATGAGCATCATCCGCGAACTGGGGCCGCTATTGGCGGCAATCCTGGTGGCCGGCCGTTCCGGATCGTCGATCACTGCGCAACTGGGCGTAATGCGCGTGACCGAAGAACTGGATGCGATGCTGGTCATGGGTTTGCCACACGGCTTTCGTCTGATCATGCCGAAAGTGCTGGCTCTGGCGGTATCGATGCCGCTGCTGGTGATCTGGACCGATGCGATGGCACTGTTTGGCGGCATGGCTGCAGCCGAATTCGAGCTGGATCTGTCGCCGAGTTATTTCATACAAAAGTTGCCGGATGCGGTCCCCCTGGCAAATTACTGGATCGGTTTGGGCAAGGGCGTCGTGTTCGGCTGCCTGATCGCATTAGTCGCATGTCATTTCGGACTGCGTATCAAGCCCGACACCGAAAGCCTCGGACAAGGCACCACGATATCGGTCGTCACGGCCATCACGATCGTCATTTTGGCGGATGCGATATTTGCGATCGTCTTCAATAACGTGGGATATTACTGATGAATGCCCCGGTGATCGAGGTTCGCAATTTATGGACGCAATTCGACGAGTTTGTCGTGCATCAGGATCTGAACCTGGAAATCAGGCAAGGCGAAATTGTGTCGCTGGTCGGCGGCTCCGGCTCCGGCAAGACTACTTTGCTGCGCCAGATGCTCGGCCTCGAAAAGCCGACGCGCGGCAGCGTGCGGGTATTCGGCGAGGACATCAACCGCGCCGCGCATTTGCAGGAGATAAGAAATCGATGGGGTATGCTATTTCAGCATGGCGCGCTATTCTCGGCATTGACTGCGTTCGACAATGTCGCGCAACCGATGCGCGAATTACGCACACTGCCGGAAGCGTTGATTCGTGATGCGGTATTGCTGAAACTGCACATGGTCGGCATCGCGCCGGACGATGCGTTGAAAATGCCGGCGGACTTGTCGGGCGGAATGATCAAACGCGTCGCGCTGGCACGGGCATTGGCACTGGAACCCGAGCTGTTGTTTTTGGATGAACCGACAGCCGGGCTCGATCCGAATTTGTCGGAAAGTTTTGTCGAATTGATCCGCTCGCTGCATCAAGCAATGCGCTTGACAGTCGTGATGGTCACGCATGATCTGGATACGCTGTTTGCGCTGTCGACCAACATTGCAGTGCTGGCCGAAAAACGGGTGATTGCAGCCGGCACGCCGGAACAAGTACTGGCGACGCCGCATCCATTCATCAAGCAGTTTTTTTTGGGTGAGCGCGGCAAGCGCGCATTGGAAGAATTGCATGGCAATCGCCACGCATAAGGACGTCAAGACCACTATGGAAAATAAAGCGCATGCATTGATGGCTGGCATCTTCACCATCGCGCTGTTGATCGCGGCGATATTCATCGGCTTGTGGTTGAATCAAGACCGTGTGGAACGGGTGCCGTATCAAATAGCCACAAAACTCTCGATCCCGGGACTCAACCCGCAAGCAGCGGTGCGCTATCGCGGCCTCGATGTCGGCAAGGTCGATGCGATTACTTTCGATCCCAAAGTGCCGGGCCAGCTCCTGGTGCATTTCAGCGTGCGCCCCGACACGCCAATCACGAAATCGACCTACGGCACGCTCGCCTACCAAGGCGTGACCGGCATCGCCTATATACAACTGGACGACGACGGCAGCAACCCGGTCAGGGTCCCCAGCTCCAAGGAACAGGTTGCGCGCATCGAAATGCGCCCAAGCCTGCTGGATGATTTGCAAAACCGCGGCCTGGCCATCCTGAAGCAGACCGAGGAAGTCACCAAGAGCATCAACACGCTATTGGCTCTCGACAATCAAAAAGCAATCCTCACTGCATTCGACAATGTGAGCAAGGCAGCAACCGCGATCGAATCGATCCCGCGTCAGTTGCAGCCGACCCTGGCCAAATTGCCGGCGCTGGCGACCGAGATGCAGGTCACATTATCATCGGTCAACAAGCTATCGAAGGACGCGGATACACTGGCTGGCAACATCAATACGCTCACTGCCAAATTGCAGGCGCCGGATGGCATGGTGGACAGGCTGTCTGAGGCGATCGATCAAGTCGGCGCTGCTGCGGATAAAATCGCACTGGAGACGGTCCCGCTGACGCATGAAGCGCGATCGTCATTCCGTGCGCTCAACCGCACGCTGGAGAACCTCAATGATCGTCCGCAAAGCATTCTGTTCGGCACACCCGGCATTGCGCCCGGCCCTGGCGAAGCGGGTTTTGTCGCTCCTGCAAAATAGAAAACATGATGAAAAAGACAAGTCGAATTTCCATCCTGTCGAGCGTATTGCTGGCGCTGGTGCTGGCGGGCTGCAGCAGTATTGGAAAATCCACGCCGCCGACTTTATACGATCTCGGCCCCGTGCATGCCGCCGGCACGGCGCCAGTGCAATTGAATCTGCCGCCGATCAGCGTCGCCGAAACCCAGGCGCAAAGCTGGCTTAACAACCAGGCGATGTATTTCCGGCTCGCGTATGCCAACGACCAGCAACCGCGTCCTTATGCCGGCAGCCGCTGGACCATGGCGCCAACACTCTTGTTCAGCCAGCGCCTGAAAGCGCGCTTGGCGCAGGCCGGCGGCGTGGTGCTGTCGGCCAGCGACGGCGCGGCCAACATCCCGCTGTTGCGGCTCGAAGCAGACGATTTCACGCAAACATTTTCCAGTCCCGACCTGAGTATCGCGCAAGTGGTGATGCGCGCATCGGTGTTTAACGGCCGTACGCTGATGGCGCAAAAAACGTTTTCCCGTCAAGCGCCGGCGCCGAGCGCAGACGCGGCCGGCGGCGTCAAGGCATTCGCGCTCGCCAGCGATGCGGTGATTGCAGATATGATGGCGTGGCTGGCGCAACTGCCTTTGAACAAATAATGTTGAAACCGAATCCAGAAACCCCGCTCACGGCATCGGCGTTCGCGCGCGCCAGCTTGCTGGTTTACGCGTTGCTGATCATGTACGCAAGTTGGTATCCGTTTTCCAACTGGCGCAGCAACGGCTTGCCGCCGCTGGCTTTTCTTGGCGCGCCGTTGCCGCATTACTGGACGATGTTCGATCTGATAACGAACATCATCGCGTACGTGCCGTTCGGCATATTAGCGGTGTTCGCGCTGTATCCCAGAATACGCGGGATCGCCGCTTTCCTGCTCGCGCTGTTGTCTGGAATCCTGTTGTCTGGCGTCATGGAGACAGTGCAGACATTTTTGCCGAACCGCGTCTCCTCCAACCTCGACCTGCTGACCAATACTGGCGGTGTCTTCATCGGCACCTTGGCCGGCGTATTTTTGATGCCCACGTTCCTGGAGCAAAGCCGCCTGGTGCTGTTGCGCCGGCGCTGGTTCACGCACGAAGCCAGTCGCGGCTTGATCGTGATCGGACTGTGGCCGCTGGCGCAGATTTATCCGCAAGGTTATCTGCTCGGACACGGCCAGATTGCGCCTATCCTGTCCGACTGGTTGAGCGACTGGTTATCAATGCCGATTGATTTGAGTGCCGCGATCCGGCATAGCAAGCAATTGACCGTGGAACAATACTGGCTGTCGGAAGCGATCATTACCGCGTGCGGATTGACGAGCGCATTGTTGACCTTGTTGTGCATGCTGCGCCCGCGCGGCCCGAAAATGGCGCTCGCGTTGTTGGCGCTCGCCACTGCGATAACGGTCAAATCGATGGCAAGTGCACTGCTGTTTTCTCCGGACAATGCATTCGCATGGTGGACGCCGGGCGCGGAAGGCGGGCTGTTGCTCGGCATCGCGATGGTGAGCGGCTTGATTTTCGCGCCGCCGGTTGCGCAGCGGCGCGTGGCGGCGCTCACCTTGATGGTGAGCCTGTTTGTAATCAACGCGGTACCGGCCAATCCCTACTTTGTCGCCACGCTGCAGACATGGGTACAAGGAAAATTTCTTAACTTTAATGGTGCCGCACAATTTCTGTCCCTAATGTGGCCGCTTGTCGCGCTCTGGTTCCTGTTTCATCCGGTGCATCGCCAGAAAGCGATGTGAGCACGGGTGTATCATTGCCCTTTTCGACGCAACAGCATTTTTATCTTTCCCCTTCCATGAGCGACAAACCCTATTATCAACAGCATGTATTCATTTGCATGAACCAGCGTGATGACGGCCGTCCTTGCTGCGCCGACCGTGGCGCACAGGCAGCGCAGGAACACGCAAAACGCCGCATCAAGCAACTCGATTTGAACGGCCACGGTAAAATTCGCATCAACAAAGCCGGTTGCCTGGACCGCTGCGACGAGGGTCCGGTATTGGTCGTCTACCCGCAAGGCACCTGGTACACCTATGTCGACAACGATGACATCGATGAAATCATCGATGTGCATCTGGTCGGCGGTAAAATCGTCGAACGCTTGAAAATTTAGCAAGCGTATTCCCCATGAACGTCCAAACTCAATATTTTTCGATCGCCGGTGCGGTCGGTGCGCTGGAATGCGCGCTCGACTTGCCGGACGCCGCGCAGTTTGCCGAGCCGCGCGGCATCGCTCTGGTCGCCCACCCGCATCCGCTGTATGGCGGCACGATGGACAACAAGGTGGCGCAAACCCTGGCGCGCGCATTTCTCGCGCTTGGCTATGTCGCAGTGCGCATGAATTTCCGCGGTGTCGGCAAATCCGAAGGCCAGCACGATGAAGGCCGTGGCGAAACCGATGACATGGCGCTGTTGCTGGCGCATATGCGCCAGCAATACCCGCACCTGCCGGTGGCGCTGGCCGGTTTTTCTTTCGGCACTTTCGTGCAGGCGCAATTGCAGCAACGGCTAACCGATCACGGCACGCCTGCGGAACGGCTGGTGCTGGTCGGATGCGCTGCCGGCAAATGGGCGGTACCCAAGGTGCCGGCCAATACCATCCTGATCCATGGCGAACTGGATGACACGATCCCGCTGGCCCACGTATTCGACTGGGCACGTCCGCAAGACTTGCCGGTCATCGTGATTCCGAGCGCCGATCATTTCTTTCACAAAAAGCTGCAACATATCAAGAATTTCGTGGTCGAAATGTGGCAGCGCTGAAACAGCGCGGCGCTATAATCTGCAGCTTGTTTCAGTTTTCAATCAATTTCCGCATCAAGAGTGATGCAGGATTGCACAACTTAGAGCCCATGAAAAAATTAATCGCGGCCATCGCCGCAACTGCTTTCTCTTTGTCCGCAGCATTCGCCCAAACCGTACCTACCCCAACGATCGCCGCCAAATCCTGGTTGCTGCTCGATGCGACCAGCGGCCAAGTGCTGGGGTCGCAAGAACCGAACATGCGCATCGAGCCGGCATCGCTCACCAAGCTCATGACCGCCTACCTGGCGTTCGCAGCGATCAAGGACAAGAAGCTCGATGCCAACCAAATGATCAACGTATCGGTGCGGGCATGGAAAGTCGATCCGAGCAGCTCCAAAATGTTTATCGATCCAGCCACGCCGGTGAAGGTGAATGACCTGCTGTACGGCTTGATCGTGCAATCGGGCAACGATGCGTCGGTCGCACTGGCGGAAGCGGTCGCCGGCGACGAAGATACATTTGTCACGCTGATGAACCACGAAGTGGAGCGCATGGGGTTGAAATCGACG
Source organism: uncultured Oxalobacteraceae bacterium (assembly GCA_966250375.1). Lineage (GTDB taxonomy): Bacteria > Pseudomonadota > Gammaproteobacteria > Burkholderiales > Burkholderiaceae_D > CAMLDH01. Next base: position 54,049 of record CBINHE010000001.1, on the reverse strand, counting down.
CACTTCGACAATTCGCACGGGCTGCCCAGCCCCGGCAATTATTCGACCGCGCAAGACTTGTCGGTACTGGCATCGCGCCTGATTACCGACTATCCGGATTTTTACAAGATTTATTCGACCAAGGAATACACATATAACAAGATCAAGCAGTCGAACCGCAACCGCCTGCTGTGGCTCGATCCGACCGTGGATGGCATGAAGACCGGGCATACGCAAAGCGCCGGCTATTGCCTGGTCGCCACCGCCAAGCGCCCGACCCTCGGCGGCGACCGCCGGCTGATTTCGGTGGTGCTCGGCACCGCATCCGACCAAGTGCGCGCGCAGGAAAGCCAGAAATTGCTGAACTGGGGTTTCCAGAATTTCGACACTGTGAAACTGTATGCAAAAGGCCAAGCGCTCGCCACGCCGGAAGTGTGGAAAGGCTCGCAAAACCAGGTCAAGATCGGATTCACACACGACGTATATGTGACCGTGCCGAAGGGATTGGGTGAAAAAATGAAACCTGTGCTGCAACGCAAGGACCCACTAGTCGCACCGGTCGCGCTCAATAGTCAGGTCGGCATGCTCAAAATGGTAGCTGACGGCAAGACGGTCACGGAATTGCCTGTGGTCGCACTCGAGCAAGTCAATCAAGCCAGCGTATTCGGCCGCGCTTGGGATTCTGTGCGATTGTTGCTGAAATAACTCAGAAGAAGCCAAGGCGTGCAACGCGCCTTGGCTCGCCAACAATAAATAGTTGGCCTTATGCAAATACATCTATCAGAAAAGCAGGAGCGGGCCATCCCTGCATACTTTATTTGCATAACGAAACACGCGTGATTGTGCAAAAATTCATCATTCTCCCTTCACAGGAACGCCAGCATGAATGATCCGCTTGTCTATCTCAACGGCACCATGACGCCGCTATCGGAAGCAAAAATCCCGGTACTCGACCGCGGCTTCATTTTCGGCGATGGCGTGTATGAGGTGATCCCGATTTATGGCCGCAAACTGTTTCGTTCCGAGCAGCACATGGCGCGCCTGTTCCGCAGCCTGGCATCGATCCAGATTCCGAATCCGCATACGAAAGAGCAATGGATGGCATTGATCCACAACGTGATCAATGCGTATCCGGCTGACGACCAGATGGTCTATGTGCAAGTCACGCGCGGCGTTGCCAAGCGCGCGCATGCATTCCCGAAGGAAGTGACGCCGACCGTGTTCATCATGACCAATACTATCGTGCCGCCATCGGCCGCAGCCCGTGAAATGGGTGTCGCATGCGTATCGATGGAAGACAAGCGCTGGCTGCGTTGCGAAATCAAGTCGGTGTCCCTGTTGGGCAACGTGCTGGCTGCCCAACATGCAGCCGAGCACGATGCGGTCGAATCGGTCCAGTTTCGCGACGGCTTCCTGACCGAAGCGTCGGCGTCCAATGTATGGATGGTCAAGGACGGCCAATTAATGGGGCCGCCGAAGGACAACCTGATCTTGGAAGGTATCCGCTACGGCCTGATCGAGGAATTGTGCGCGGCCGAGGGGATTCCGTTGCAGGCGCGCCGCATCACGCGCGCCGAAGTGTTTGGCGCGGATGAGGTGCTGCTGTCCTCCGCCACAAAAGAAATCCTGCCCGTGACCAGCATGGACGGCCAGGCCATTGGAAATGGCAAGCCCGGCCTCATTTACAAGAAACTGTACACAGCGTATCAGGCGGCAAAGGCAGCTTGAACCTCTGTGCGATGACGTAAAATGTCTGCGGTCCGGCGATGCACATCGGCCGCAACAAGATTCAGACTGATAAATCATGCCCCAACCTACCGACAGCCTCATTGAATATCCGAGCGACTTCCCGATCAAAATCATGGGCCTCATGCAGGAAGCGTTCGCCCAGACGATGGTGGAATTAGTGGTCTTGCATGACCCGACTTTCCATGCCGGCAAGATGGAAATGCGTCCTTCGTCTGCAGGAAAGTATCTTGCGCTCACCGTCACCGTGCGAGCAACCAGTCGCGAGCAACTCGATAATCTGTATCGTGCATTGTCATCGCATCCGATGGTCAAAGTGGTTCTGTAAGCGCCCTCGACTTAACGCCGGCGCACACTGAAGCCGGTCTGCCCCGGCGCTCTCCCGCGCAAGTTCAAACTCCCGCCATATTGCAACACAGCATCACGCCTCAAAAAGTAGATGAGAATAATTTTCATTTATTCTACAGTTTTGCATCGAAATCCCATTCCATCTATTTAGAAGAGCAACACATGAACCGCATGATATCGATCGTTATCATGCCCATTGCCGCCATCGGCTTCTCATCGGCAGTATCGGCTGAAGAAGTGGTCGTCTATTCGGCACGCAATGAACAACTCATCAAACCCTTGTTCGATGCCTACACCACGCAAACCGGTGTCGCCGTTAAATTTATGACCGACAAGGAAGGCCCGCTGATGGAGCGTTTGAAGGCGGAAGGCGCGAATACTCCAGCAGACGTATTGATCACGGTCGATGCTGGCAATCTGTGACAAACGGCTAATCAGGGTTTGCTGCAGCCGGTCAATTCCGCGACGTTGAACGCGAATATCCCGGCCCATCTGCGCGCCCCGAAAAACCAGTGGTTCGGCCTGTCAGTGCGCGCGCGTATGATTTTCTTCAATACCCGGAAAGTCAAACCGAGCACGCTGTCCACCTATGAAGATCTGGCCAACCCGCAATGGAAGGGCAAGCTGTGCCTGCACACCTCGAAGAAAGTCTATAACCAGTCTTTGATCGCGATGATGATCGAAGAGCATGGCGTGGCCAAGACCGAACAGATCGTCAAGGGCTGGGTTGCGAATCTGGCGACCGACGTATTCCCGGACGACACCAAGATGTTGGAAGCAATTCCCGCCAGTCAATGTGATGTCGGCATCGCCAACACATATTACTGTATTGACCGGCCTGCGTCCGGTGATTCTGCTGACGCGGCAATCGGAACCTTGAATGGAGTTGCTTGACACTATAATCGGCCGCATGACTACCTCTCCATCCACTACCCTCCCCCTGGCACTGGAACCGCTACTGAAGCTCGCGGCAATTTCGCATGGTTACGAGCAAAAGCCGACGTTCAGCGATCTCAGCTTCAGCTTAGCGAAAGGACAAAGGCTGCTTGCTCGGCCCTTTCGGCTGCGGCAAGACAACGGCACTGCGCTGCATAGCCGGATTTGAATCCGTCAGCAGTGGCGAAATTCATTTGAACGGCTACCTGGTGAGCAGCGCCGACTTCGCGCTGCCAGCGCAAAAACGCCATATCGGCATGGTATTCCAGGATTACGCGCTGTTCCCGCACCTCGATGTCAAACGCAATGTTGCATTCGGCCTGCACGGGATGGACAAGGCCGCGCGCATGCGGCGCGTGGCCGAACTGCTGGAGGTAGAGTGAGGCTCAAGTCGCTGGGCGACGCGTTTCCGCATGAGCTGTCCGGCGGCCAGCAGCAGCGCGTGGCACTGGCGCCCAAGCCGGACCTGCTGCTGCTCGACGAACCATTTTCGAACCTCGATGTGGAACTGCACGAACGGCTCGGCCTTGAAGTCAGAGCCATTCTGAAGCAGCAAAACGCAACCGCGATACTGGTCACGCACGACCAGCATGAAGCATTTGCGATCGCCGACGAAATCGGCATTTTGCATCAGAGCGTGATCCAGCAATGTGACAGCGCCTATCGCCTGTATCACGAGCCAGCGAATCGCTTCGTCGCCGATTTTATCGGTGAAGGCGTGTTCATACCGGGGACGGTTCTGGCGCCGGATAAAATTGAAATCGAGCTTGGCACGGTGCCCGCCCAAATGCCCGAGAACTGCTGCATCGGCTGCACGGTCGATGTGCTGGTGCGGCCCCCGGGTGTTGTTGCTGGTGCCGAGTCACCACAATCATGCGTTGGGCGAAAAAATCGGCATCAAGCTTGAAATCGACCACGTGATTGCGTTCTCAGCCGTAGGACGTGCAGCATCCCACTGAGGACACCGCAGACAATCAAACCGCTGCTGTTTTAAGCTTACCCACCTCATCGAACAACCAGGTCCGAAATGCCTGCACATGCGGCTTTTGCAACGCATTCGGCGCGCAGACCAGGTAATACGAAGATGGGCATTTCACCGCGATGTCAAACAGGCGCACCAAGTCGCCCGCCTCTAGATCCCGCACCACGATCGCATGGCGCGCGAGCGCAATCCCGCGTCCGTCGACCGCAGCCCGCACCAGTATCGACGAGTCCTGAAATACAAGCCCGCCGCTCGGTTCCGGCCAATCGAGCCCGGCCGCTTCAAACCATGGCATCCATGGTTCGTCGTCGCAGCGCAACAGCGCGCTGCGCGCCAATTCCTTCAAGGTCAGCGGCAGACACCCGCCGTTGAATTTCGGGCTCACCACCGGATAGTAATAATCATCCATCACCAATTCGACCGATAGGCCCGGATAGTGTCCTGCGCCAAAGCGCACGCCAATGTCGACCGACTCCCGCATAAAATCGGTCAGATGGTTACTCGATTGCAGCGTCACTTCGGTATCCGGATACAGCTCGATGAACGCGCCCAAGCGCGGCGCCAGCCAGCGCGCAGCAAACGACGGCAAGGCGGTGATGGTCAGGCGCTTTTGTTGCGCGCCGACCTGCAATGCCTCGGCTGCGAGTGCAATGTCCATTAGGGATTTACGCAAGATCACGGCAAAACGCTCGCCATCCGCCGTGATCGCAATGCGCTTGCCGTGGCGCGTGAAGAGCGCGACGCCAAGCTCTTCTTCTAATGCGCGCACCTGATGGCTGATCGCGCCATGCGTGACGTGGATTTCTTCGGCGGCGCGCGAAAAATTCTGATGCCGCGCGGCAGCCTCGAATGCGCGCAATGCCGCCAGATTGGGTAAACGCCACAGATCGAGCATGTTTATATGTGAATAAAATTAGCAAGCGAATCAAAAATATATCGTTTTGACCGGTGCAATGCAAGCACTACACTGGATTCACAAAAACAGAGATACAGCAATGGTTTTCAGCCATGTTGTTGGCAATTTGAGGGGCAAGTCATGAGAAAATTATTCACAGATAGAGCACTTTCCATCGCCCGCGGTCAAGCCGTGTCCGGCGTCACCGAACGCATGGAGACACTGGAGATCGTCAGCGGTTCGGTCTGGATCACAGTGGAGGGAATGTCGCACGATTACTGGCTCTCGGCGGGCGACAAGTTTGACGCCACGCCGGGACGACTGATCGTCATTGAAGCCGACAAGACGGCAAGCTACTTGAAAATGCAGGTGCCATCCACGCAACACGCGCTGCGCAGGTTGGTCGCATGGCTTCACGATATATGGTGCAGCGACGCATATACCCCGCGTAGCGCGAAGCGCTTGGCTGCCCAGTCTGATCACGATATCGAAAGCATTGGCAAGAATCTGGAATTGATTCGCGCCAACTGACAATTCCAATCGAAGGAACGTAGATGCTCTCTCCCCCATTGCTCAAATCAATATCGGCCGTGCCCGCACATCATCATCACCGGGATGTAGTGGCGCACTAACTGACGTGCGACGCCGGCACTGTCAATTCCCCGCTCAAGTCGCGCAGGAATTCCTTTCTGACTTCATCCGGTGTCAAACCCAAGGCAAACAGGTAATGCAGCTTCACGTAAATTGCTTCAAACGTCATGTCGATCGCACCGATCACGCCGACGCGCGCCAAGCCGGCGCCAGTCGCATAGGCACCCAGCACCACTTGGCCGCGCAAGGATTGACTGCATGCGATCAACACCACGTCGCGTTCGTTCGCACGTGCCAGCATCTCCAGCAATGCGGGGTCGCGGTCAGGAATGTTGCCGGCGCCGTAGCACTGCAAAATCAATGCCTGCGGCGCCATATCCAATAGCGCCTGCATCACGCGCGTCGGCATGCCCGGAACAAAGCGCACCGACAATATGCTTCCGCTGCCATATTCGGGTAACTGGAATTTTTCTTTCTTGGCGCGAGGCAGAAGTGCCCCCGCATTCATGCGCACTCCGATGCCGACTTCGGCCAGCCACGGGTAATTGGGACTGTCGAACGCGTCCAGACAATCCGAACTCAGCTTGCTGCTGCGGTTGCCACGCAGCAGTCTTTGATTGAAATAAATCGCAACCTCGTTGATCGCATCCGATGCGGCCAATTGCAATGATGTGATGACGTTTTGCAATGCATCCGAGCGCACTTCTCCCAGTGGAATTTGTGAGCCGGTCACGATCACCGGCTTACGCAAGCCCTGCAGCATGTACGCCAACGCCGACGCGGTATACACCATCGTGTCAGTGCCATGCAAAATGACGAAACCATCATGATTGGCATAACGCGCAGCGATGTCGCGCGCAATGGTTTGCCAATCGTGCGGCATCGCATTGGCGCTGTCGATCGGCGTTGCATATTCATGCAAGGTGTAGCGCGGCAGTGCATCGCCGCAGTCAGCCAGGCACGCCCCCAACACCCCGGCAAAATCGTCCATCGGCGCATACCCGTCGGCAGTCTTCGTCATGCCCACAGTGCCGCCGGCATAAATCAACGCGATGTGTTTTTGTGTCATATCTGCATTATTCCCTTGGAGAATCTGAAAATCCAAAACCGCCGTTGCGCAAGGCCTATCACGCCCTCCCCCAACACTTCGTCATTTTGGGCTAGTTTCATCGACATTGCACCGACGTTATGCATTCTTTGCATTCGATTTTCGGTACACTCGCAACCATGCTGACACCAATCATTATCCAGCGCGGGTTTGAACCGTACGAAGCCAGCTTTGCCGCCATGCGCGCTTTCACCGACGCGCGCAGCGCGGACACGCCTGATGAAATATGGATCGTCGAACATCCGCCGGTATTTACCTTGGGCTTGGGCGCAGATCCATCGCATGTGCGTGATGCACATGGCATTCCGATCGTGCAAACCGATCGCGGCGGCGAGGTCACCTATCACGGGCCGGGGCAAGTCGTAGCCTATCTACTGATGAATCTGCGGCGTAACGCCGATGCGCGCATGTTCGCACGCGAATTCGTGAAAAAAATTGAACAGGCAGCGATCGATACCTTGGCGGCGTATAATTTGGCGGGTGAGCGCAAGCCCGGCGCGCCGGGGATTTACATGTCGGACGGCGCTTGGCAAGGCGCAAAAATTGCCGCGCTCGGCTTGAAAGTGCGCGGCAATGGCTGCACCTATCACGGCGTATCGCTCAACGTCGCCATGGATCTGGCACCGTTTTCATGGATTAATCCCTGTGGTTATGAAGGTTTGGCGACGGTAGACATGAAGACACTGGGCGTTTCGGTGTCTTTACAGAATGCGCAGTTATCGCTTGCTCACAACTTAACCTCTTTATTGGCGACGTGACCTGAAGTCAGCGTCGTTTGCGAAAGTCCAAGGTTCTCGGCGCTCGTCGCCGTACCATCTACCGAAACAACCGCCATGACAAACGATACGAAGCCACTCGCCTCCACCACTTACAATCCAGCCGAAAAACAGAAAGGCGCCGGCAAAACCGCGCGCATCCCGATCAAGATCATACCGGCGGAAAAGTTGGCGAAACCGGACTGGATCCGCGTCAAGGCGGCGTCGCCCTCCACGCGTTTCTATGAAATTAAGGATATCCTGCGCGAAAACAAGCTGGTCACGGTCTGCGAAGAAGCGAGCTGCCCCAACATCGGCGAATGCTTTGGCAAGGGCACCGCGACCTTCATGATCATGGGCGACAAGTGCACGCGGCGCTGCCCGTTCTGCGACGTCGGCCATGGCCGCCCCGATCCTCTCGATGTGAACGAGCCGGAAAATCTGGCCAAGACGATTGCTGCGTTGAAGCTGAGTTATGTCGTCATCACGTCGGTTGACCGTGACGACTTGCGCGACGGCGGCGCCGGCCATTTCGCCGACTGCATCCGCCGCGTGCGCGAACTATCGCCGAGCACGCGCATTGAAATCCTCACGCCCGACTTCCGCGGCCGCATGGACCGCGCATTGGAAATTCTCAAAGCGTCGCCACCGGACGTGATGAACCACAACCTGGAAACCGTGCCGCGCCTGTACAAGGAAGCGCGTCCCGGCTCCGATTACGAATATTCGCTGAACCTGCTGAAACGTTTCAAGGCACTGCATCCGAACACGCCGACCAAGTCCGGCATCATGGTCGGACTCGGCGAAACCGATGAAGAAATTCTGCAAGTGATGCGCGACCTGCGCGCACACGATGTCGACATGCTGACCATCGGCCAATATCTGATGCCGTCCGGCGACCATCTGCCGGTGCGCCGCTATGTGCATCCGGATACCTTCAAGATGTTCGAGGAAGAAGCGTACAAGATGGGTTTTGTGCATGCAGCTGTGGGCGCGATGGTGCGCAGCTCATATCACGCAGATCAGCAGGCGCATGGGGCGGGTGTAGCTGTTGATGATGTGAAATAACAGAAGACTGTTACACGTCGATCTTGCACCTGAAATAGCGCAAGATCGACCGTTCCATACGTTCGACAAGGCAGGTATCCGAGACAATGCCCGCTGATCCGTTCCATGCAGCACCGGCGCCGGATACCGTATCAATTTGCTGTCTACGCTGTTTTTAAGAGCCAATCAAGTACGCCATGATCCGCGCGAAGCCGCTATCGTTGAACCAACTGACCTGGGTCATTGCGATCACCCTGTCGTTGCTGTTCGCGCAGTTCGCCGGGCAATATCATCGTATCAAACATACCCAATGGTATGGCGGCGCCAGCCTGCATCAACAGGCCCAGTCGCAATACGATGACTACGATAACAAGAATCACTCCTGTCTTGCCTTTGACGCGGCTACGTTAGCCGACGCTTGCAGCGCGATGCCCCCCATGGCGCTGCTGCTTGAAGGCACGCATCTGCTGGCGCAATGGATCGCCTTCATTTCTTGGGATGCGCCCGTCACCCGCCATTTCCAATCACGCGCACCGCCGTTTTTTCACTGATCTCTTCGTCATTGAGCCCTTGCGTTTATTGCGCGGGCTCTGTCTCTTTTAAATTAAAGAAGGTGAAATCCATGTTGAAAAACTCCGTTTTGGTAACGGCGTTGGCGGCCGCATTCGGCACGCCATTATTCGCATCTGCGGCCGACAATAGTGAATTGGCGCAGATCCGCAATGAGATCAAACAAATGAAGGAAAGCTACGAGACGCGTATTCAGGCGCTCGAAAAGCGCTTGCAGGAAGCGCAAGCCAGTACCGGTTCACCGCAAGCCGCTGCCGCTGCCACAGCAGCGCCAACGCCCACTGCCGCGAACGTGTCCTCCAACGTATTCAATCCATCGGTGGCACTTATTCTGGGTGGCACATATGCCAATCTGTCGCAAGATCCGAATAATTATCGGATACAGGGATTCGTACCGGGCGGTGAGGAAATCGGCCCGGGCACACGCAGTTTTAACCTCGGTGAATCGGAGTTGACCTTAAGCGCGAATATCGACCCACGTTTTTCCGGCAGGCTGACGTTTGCGCTGGCGCCGGATGACGCCGTCAGTGTCGAAGAAGCTTTTTTTGAAACACGCGGGTTGTCGAATGGCGTCAACCTGAAAGCAGGACGCTTCCTGTCGTCGATCGGCTATCTGAATAGCCAGCATGCGCATGCCTGGGATTTCGTCGATGCGCCGCTTGCGTATCAAGCGCTTTTCGGCGGCCAATACAAACCTGATGGCGTACAGGCCCGATGGCTGGCACCGACCGAACGCTTCTTTGAAGTCGGCCTCGAAGCCGGCAATGGCAGCACCTTTCCTGGCAGCGACCGCAATAAAAATGGTGCCGGATCCGCCGCGCTGTTTGCGCATGTCGGCGATGATATTGGCGACTCTGCGAGTTGGCGCGCTGGTCTCTCTTATTTGAGAACTAGCGCGGCCGACCGAGCCTATGACGATATCGACAGCGCAGGTACCGATGTGACGAATGCATTCAGCGGAAAATCGCACACCTGGATCGCTGACGCCATTTATAAATGGGCGCCGTACGGCAATGCGACGCACACCAATTTCAAGCTGCAAGGCGAATATTTCCGCCGCAGGGAAAACGGCACGCTCACCTATGACACGCAGGCGCAATCGCTGGGCACGTCGGTGGGAAATTATGCGTCGGCCCAATCCGGCTGGTATCTGCAAGGCGTCTATCAATTCATGCCGGCATGGCGCGTTGGGGTGCGTTACGACAAATTGGCTTCAGGTACACCGGATATCGGACTGGTCAATGCCGGCATCTTGTCTGCCGGCGATTTCTCGCGCCTCGCGTCCTATAAGCCATCGCGCAACACTTTGATGTTCGATTATTCCCCATCGGAATTCAGCCGCTTCCGCGTGCAGTTTGCGCGCGACAAAGCGCGGCCTGGCGCCACCGACAATCAAATTTTTCTGCAATACATCATGAGCCTGGGCACCCACGGCGCACACTCGTTCTAGGAGCCAAAAATGAAACGATTATTTTCCGCACTGATAGGCACAGCGTTCGCGCTGATCGCGCTGCCCTCGCACGCCGCACTCAACATCCTCGCATGCGAACCGGAGTGGGCCGCGTTAGCAACCGAAATCGGCGGCGACAAAGTCAAAGTGTCGAGCGCCACCACTGCGCTGCAAGACCCGCATCGGATCGAAGCGCGGCCGAGCCTGATCGCACGCGCCCGCAATGCCGATCTGCTGGCATGCACCGGGCTGGAACTGGAAGTAGGCTGGCTGCCGATTCTGCTGCAGCAATCGGGCAATCCGAAAATTACTCCCGGTCAACCCGGCTACTTCGAAGCCGGTAATTATGTGCAACGCCTGGAAGTACCGTCACGCGTCGATCGCAGCGAAGGCGACGTGCACGCGTCCGGCAATCCGCATATCCAGCAAGACCCGCACAACATTGCGCAGGTGGCCGATGCGCTGGTGAAGCGCTTGAGCGAAATCGATGCCGGCAACGCTGCGTATTACCAGTCGCGCCACAAGGATTTTTCGGCGCGCTGGAATGCCGCGATGAAAAAATGGGAGCAACAGGCGACGCCATTGAAAGGCACGGCAATCGTCGAGCATCATAAAAACATGGAGTACCTGCTGCATTGGCTCGGCTTGCGCCAAGTCGGAACGCTGGAACCCAAACCTGGTGTCGAACCGAGTGCCGCGCATCTATCGGAGCTGTCGAATCAGTTGCAGCGCCAGCCGGCGAAAATGGTGATTCGCGCCGAGTATCAGGATGGCCGTGCGTCACAATGGCTGGCTGAACATGCGCATATCCCAGCGGTTGTATTGCCATTTACCGTGGGCGGCAATAACAAGGCGACGAATTTGTTCGGCTTGTTTGACGACACCGTGCAACGCCTGCTGGAAGCCTCGAAATGAATCCTGAATCGCTCGATTTGACGATCATTTTCCCCGCTCTGTTGGCGGGCATATTGGTGCTGGTGACCCATGTGCCGCTCGGCGCGCAGGTGTTAAAGCGCGGCATCGTCTTTATCGATCTGGCGATTGCGCAGATCGCCGCGCTTGGCGTCATCGTCGCAGGCATGGCCGATCTCGATCCGCAAGGCTGGCTGGTGCAAGTCGCCGCCGGCAGCGCTGCGATGCTGGGCGCATTCCTGCTGACCTGGACCGAGAAGCGCTGGCCGGAAGTGCAGGAAGCGCAGATCGGCGTCCTGTTCATTCTGGCGGCGACCGGCGGGCTGTTGCTGCTGGGCCATAATCCTCACGGTGGCGAGCATCTGCGGGATCTGCTTTCCGGGCAGATCCTGTGGGTGCGTTATGGACAGTTGATCGTCCCTGCGATCGGCACCGCATGCGTGATGGCGGCGCTGGCGTTGCTCAAGGAGCGCCTGGGTCGTCTGGGATTTTATTTGCTGTTCGCGCTGGCGGTCACCGCGTCGGTCCAACTGGTCGGCGTTTACCTAGTGTTCACGAGCCTGATCGTGCCGAGCCTCGGGGTCAGGAATTATGCGGAGCCGAAGCGTTTACCGCTCGCGTATGGCATCGGCATCGGCGGTTACGCGATAGGCCTGGTGCTGTCGATGCTGTTCGATCTGCCGTCGGGTGCGCTGATTGTATGGTGTCTGGTGCTTTTGGCGATGCTGGTGTATGCCTGTGGTCCGGGTACCTCGGTCGACGCTCGCCAGTAGAACGAGCGCTGACAAGATGGACAGGTAAAGAAATCGATGATTTTTTGATCCTGTCCATCCATCCGGCAATGGATGTCAGAATTTTTGACACCAACGCCGCCAAAACTGGTCTCGCGACACTGCAATTTGCGCCAACCCTGCACGATGCCTTTCTTGGCGCAAACTTTGCTAGAAGGAAAGAAGGTTGAGGCCGCACGGCCTTTTTGACTCTTTTTATTTCTACAATGCAACAAATGAAAACTATTCTTCGCGGCACTGGGTTTGCACTGGCCCTCTTGCCTGCATTTGCCCATGCTAATCTGCTGGTAAATGGCGACTTTGAAAGCCCGGCGATCAGCTCGGGCAGCTGGACAATTTTGCACGGCAATGCATTGACAGGATGGAGCGCCGACCAGAATGGCGTTGAACTGCGCAACAATGTCGCTGGCGCCGCCTACAGCGGCAGCCAGTATTTCGAACTTGATACAACTGCAAATAGCTCTATCAAGCAATCGATACAGACGACTATCGGCCAGAACTATCTTTTTAGCTTTGCGTACGCTCCTCGCGAGGGTGTCTCCGCCGCTTCCAATTTAATCAATGTCTTCTGGGATGGCAGCTTATTTGCGAGTATCACTGGCGATGGAACGCGCAACTCAGGGAACGCTTGGCAGATCTACAATTTTAATGTTCTTGCTTTGAGTGCTACATCTATCGTTTCCTTTGTCGCAGGCGGGATCAGCGAGAGTTATGGCGGGTCGCTCGATGCAGTTTCCGTGTCAACCTCAACCGTACCGGAACCAGGCATGCTTGCGCTTCTCGGCCTCGGTTTCGCCGGTCTCGGTCTCAGCCGTCGCAAGCGCGCCAACTGATCCGCGTGGCGCGAATTCCGGCACCACTGGCACGAATGAAAACGGGAGCTGCTGCTCCCGTTTTTGTTTTACAGGGTGGCGATCTTGACGGTAAGGCTCACGTTTCTCAAGCGACAGGTCTGCTCGTATAGTAAAAAAGGCGCCGCCGGCGCCTTTTAATCGAGCTCCAGGATAATCACGTCGCCAGCGCTTTTTCCAACAATCGATGCAGGGCAGCGAAATCGGGTTCGCCGACATAGCGCTTTATCACATTGCCATCCTTGCCGATGACAAAGGTGGTCGGCGTCAGCGTCACGTTGCCGAACGACTTGGCGGCATCGCCCTGCGCATCGTACGCGACCTTGAACGGGAGATTGCGCGTCTGCGCATAGTTCATCACGTAATTCGGCGCATCGTAGCTCATCGCAACGGCAACGAATTCCAGGCCTTTATCTTTGTACTTGTTATAGGTTTCAACCATCTGCGGCATTTCATGTATGCAGGTCGTGCAACTGGTAGCCCAGAAATTGACCATGACGACTTTTCCGCGCAGGCTTTGCGACGTGATTTTCTCACCGCTCAAGCTGGTGAAGGTCACATCCGGGGCTGATTTTTGCGCGAACAAGGAGAAATAGCCGGTCACGACAATGGCTAAAACAATAACGGCCGCAAGCGCTTTCATCCAGATGCGGCCGCGCGGTGTCGGTGTGGTTTCGATAGGCATGGGCAAGTCCATTCTTGGCATAGCGTTTTCAGTAATACTCGCATTATAGTCGCCCGGCGCAGTTAAGAGCGCAGGGAGAAGACGCCCTCTTTCGCCTGCAAGCGCGACGTCTATCACGCCCGATGGAACAATTTTCAGCCAAGGAAACACGCTGGAAGCCGGAATGTCGTGCGCGACCAGCGTATTGATGCAAACCTTGAATGTAGGCCTTATGTTAGGGCCGCAATTCAAAACGACATTGGCGCCGCCTGCTTGAATGCAAACAAATTCGCAATCACCGCCCCCGGAACTGCTCAAGCGATGTGTTGTATTGCATCACGGCGTCATTGTATGCCCGCCGTAAAAATGCAATCCGGTTTTCGGTCGCGGTCAATTCTTCGGTCAGTTGCACCATATCCTGATTCATTTTCAGATTTTCCTCATGAAAAAAGCCGCGAGACAACTTCTCTCGCGGCCAATATAGCACCCAAAAACCTGCTGCCCGGTTGCGATCATTTTCGAAAATAATCTTGGCCAACCTTGCACCCAAGATCAATACATACCAATGACGGTATCAGTTGGCACTGGTCAGCCGTTTCAATTCTTCATCGCTGATATATTCAAACATCTTGATCACTTTACGCACGCCGCTCACGCCTCGCGCGACTTCGGCAGCCATCTGCCCTTCCTGCGGCGTGACGCGCCCCATCAGATACACGACACTGCGTTCGGTCACCACCTTGATCGAATTCGCCTGCAGCTCCTTGGCATCGATAAATGACGCCTTTACCTTCCCGGTAATCAGCGAATCGTTCGAACGAGAGGTGAAACTCGACAGGCCAGCGACCTCCAGCTCATTGGCGACCGATTGCACGCCTTCAATCGCGGACACTTCGCGTGCAACCGCCTGCTTCATGGCATCATCCCGTACTTCGCCGGTCAGCAATACCTTGCGATTGAAACTCGTGACATTCACATGCCCTGCATCGCCCACCAGCTTGTACATACGGGTTTCGCCTTTCACGATGATCGCCTTGTCTTCAGTTTGCGCACCTAAGGTGCGCCGATCGGTTGCGGCCAGCGTTCCCACCACCGCGCCGCCGAGCGCCATCCCGATACAGCCTTGCAAACTCACCGCCACTGCACCGCACAAAACAAGCGTTGCCAAAGGGCGTTGCCAAGCAGGCGACTTAATCATTCGTATCTCCTCCGAAAAGCGCGACATCAATACCGTCGCATAAACAATGAATCGTCAACAAATGCACTTCCTGAATCCGGGCAGTACGGTCATGCGGCACGCAAATATGCACATCGGCATCAGTCAGCTTCTTGCCGATCGCGCCGCCGCCCTTGCCGGTTAATGCGACGATACGCATATCGCGTTCGAGCGCCGCGTCGATTGCCGCCAGCACATTGCTCGAATTGCCGGACGTCGAAAACGCCAGCAGCACGTCGCCCGATTGCCCGAATGCCTGCACTTGCTTGGAAAATATCTCCTGATAGCTATAATCGTTGCCGACCGCCGTTAAAATCGACGTGTCGGTCGTCAGCGCCAAGGCCGGCAGCGGCAGACGCTCGCGCTCGAAACGCCCTACCAACTCGGCGGCAAAATGCTGGCAATCGGCAGCTGAACCGCCATTGCCGCAAGCCAATATTTTGTTTCCGTTAGACAATGCCGTAAACATAAGTTCCACGGCCTCTGAAATTGGTTGCGCGAGAACGGACGCGGCTTGGATTTTGAGTTCCGCACTTTCATGGAAGTGCGCGAGGATGCGTTGATTTGTCATGGTGTGGGCGATTATAGAGCAGTGATGTATTAGAGGTGGCTATAGTGTGATTGCATTTTTCAGCCATGTCAGCGTATCGCCATCGATTGCTATCACGTCGAACCGGCACGCGGGCGGCATTTTAAAGCGTTGCAGATAGATTTGGGCAGCGATGATCAGCCGCTGCTGTTTGGCCGCTGTAACGCTGGCCGCAGCGCCGCCATGGCGGGTATCGGCGCGCTTGCGGACTTCGACGAAGACCAGCGCGCCTTTTTCCTGCATGATCAAGTCGATTTCACCGCCCTTGCAGCGGAAATTACGCTCCTTTAGCGTCAGCCCATGTTGCTTCAGATGTGCCAGCGCGTCATCCTCACCGGCCTGACCACTGATTTGCTTTTCGGTGCGCGAACGCTGGAAAGCATCAAATAATCCCATCTAGTGTCGGCTTTCACGGTGCAGCGATCAGCGGGACGGCGACACCGTCCTGATAAATCGCCGTTTGCTCAATGCGCTCAAAATAGGCCGGGCCTTTACCGAAACTGACTGCCAGTTTTCCGGTCACGCCATCGAGCTGAAAATTGGTACGGCCCCCGGCGACTTCGCGCGCCACACGATAGGCGTCGATGCCAAGCGCATACAGACGCGCCAAATCGGCGCTGCGCGGCCGATCTGCGTTTACGCTCAGGCGCGGATATACCATCACCGCAGGATGATCCGGCTGCAATTGCCATGGGATATCCAGCAAGTGAGCGCCATCCATATCCGTCATGCTTCCGGAAGCTTGCTCATCCTGCCCCACTCGCGGATTCAACTGCGAGGTGCCGTAAATCGGAATGTCGGTGCCGATTGCCAGCCGCAATTGGGCCGTCTGTCCGGCATCAAGTGCGACAAACAGCAATGCCGGCTTGTCCGCCCGCAGGCGCTTTTTCAATTGCACCAAACTGTTCGCGCTCAAATAACCGTCCGAGATGCCGAGCTCCATCGCCTGCGACACCAGTCCCAGATTCCGCCATTCCGCAACGAATGCCTTGGCGGCGCGACGCTGCCACGCGGCATTGGTCGAAACAACAAATGCCTTGCCGACCGTTTTGTCGGTACTGACCCAGTTGGCAACTTGTCGCGCTTCATCCTCGACCGATAAGCCAATCGCCAACATTTGCGGCGGCAGCGCTGTTTCAGCGTCCCCCGCTGCATCCGGCTGGGCCAACACAATCGATGGCTTGCTGACCTTACCGCTTTGCGCGATGGCCGTCACTTCGCTGCGGGCAAGCGGACCGATCACGATATCGAAGCGCGCTACCGCGTCGGCATAGCCTGCCAGCACCTCTTGCACCGTCCCATCGGTTCCGAGCAGACTGATCGATATGTCATCCGTTTCGCGCGCATACGCCGCCTTCACGCCGGCAAGCACCGCATTAGCTGCAGCGCCGAGCGTGCTGGAACCCATCGGCAGCAGCAAACCGACAGTTGTATTTGCCTGCGTAGCCGGGCACAATCCGCTGAGTGCCGCTGCCAGCACCAACCTTTTCGCCAATTTGCACAACATCTCCACCTCCTGATGATCCAGCCTACTGCCAGTTTGCCCACCACTATACCGATCATGAACGAGGTGTTACAGCAAACTTATCCTGTGTCGACATTATATGTGGCGGCAACACCCATCGGAAATGTCGGCGACATCACCCTGCGCGCTCTGCATGTCCTGTCGATAGTCGATGCGGTGGCATGCGAAGATACGCGCAACACCGGGCACCTGTTGACGCGTTACGGCTTGTCAAAAACGCTGATCGCAGCGCACGAACATAACGAGCGCGAAGTCGCGGATAAATTGATCACCCGCTTGCAAGCCGGCGAGCGTATCGCGCTGGTGTCGGACGCCGGCACGCCAGCAGTATCCGACCCCGGCGCGCGCATCGTGGATGCGGTCAGGGCCGCCGGCCTGCAGGTGCTGCCCTTGCCCGGCGCATCGGCCGCTGTCACGGCACTATCGGCCGCCGGACTGGTCAACGACCGGTTTTATTTTGTCGGCTTCCTGCCGGCGAAAGCAAAGCAACGCGACACCGCGTTGTCGCACTTGCGAGGCATCGCCGCAACCCTGGTGTTTTACGAGGCGCCGCACCGCATTGTCGACACGGTCCATGCCTTGTCCGCCGCGTTCGAGCCCGCGCGCCACATTGTGTTTGCGCGCGAATTGACCAAGTTGTTTGAAGAAATCCATCGCTGCCCCTTGTCGGAAGCGGCGGCATGGGTGATGGCGGACGCCAATCGGCAAAAAGGCGAATTCGTCGTATTAGTCGAGGGCGCTCCGGCCGCAGTCGATCACGACGATATGGAAGCCGGACGCATCTTGTCGATCCTGCTCGCGGAATGCTCGGTCAAACAGGCAGCAGCGCTCGCGGCACAAATCACAGGGCAGAAAAAGAATGCGCTGTATGAATTGGCGCTGCGCCTGAAGGCGGAATAAGTGCTGAATTTTTACCGCTGCACCACCAGCGGCTTCGATAGCCCGGCATCCTGTACTTGCTGTGCCGCGTTGTCGGCATCATTCCGCGTTGCGAATGGCCCACTGTATAGCCGGTAAAACACGCCATACTCCACCACTTCGATCGCCGGCAGCGTACTCGCCCATTTTTGCGCCAGCCCGCTGCGCGCCGCCTCCGCATTGGTCGCTTGCGTGTAGGCGCCGAGTTGCAGATAAAAACCATTGGCATTGGCAGATGCGGTATCGGCAACAAAGGCCGCTTCAAGAGGTTTTGCAATCGGCGGCGACGCTGAGCCTGCTGCGGCATACGGGCTCGGGGCATTCGTATTTGCCTCCGGTGTGAAAGCCGGGGCCGGTACTGCTACCGGCTCTGGCGGCTGCACCTGCGAATTTTGTTTGGCAGCCGTGATGCGCGCAATCTCGTCCGGCAACAGTCGCTCCACTTCCAGCATGCTGCTGCCCTTGCTGAGATAGCCGAGTTTCAATGCGGCGGTGTACGACAGGTCGATAATGCGACTGGAATGAAACGGGCCGCGGTCGTTGATACGCACAATGACTTGCGTGCCGTTGCTGAGATTGGTCACGCGCGCATAAGAGGGAAGCGGCAGCGTCGGATGTGCGGCCGTCATCTTGTACATGTCATACAGTTCGCCGGATGAAGTTTTCTGTCCGTGGAATTTCTTGCCGTACCAGCTACCGACACCGCGCTGCTTGAACGGCCGATCATCGGTAATCGGCGTATAGCTTTTGCCGAAGACAACGTAAGGTTTGTTTCCGCGCGCAGAATATGGCTCGACCTTCGGTTCTGCATCCGGCATTGCCTGCAGTCCTTCGGGCGGCTGGTCGCCAGGACCGTCATCCTGATAATAGCCGCCACGCCCGGACCCGGCCGCCGGAAGCGCAGGCACCGCTTCCTTGGCGCCTGGAGCAGCAGGCATTGGACGACTTGGCACGGGATCTGCGGATGCAGGTACTTTCAGCACGCTGCCGCATCCCGCCAGCAATAACGAGTATAAGCACGGCACAACATATTTTTGCCATTGATTACGCACCATGCACTCCTTCAATGGTTGATGTTCGCTCAGGTTCGTGTGACCTTCCTGAGCACGTGTTGACTACGCAATACGCCCGCTTGGCCGGCAGACGCAGGCGCTGATGGGAATCCAGTAAAAACAAACCGATGTTTTGCAGGACGCATCACGATGCGCCCTTCTTTATTCGAACTGGTTGATCGACTAACTTTGCACCAGTTTGCGGTGCCGCTGAATGCTCATCAGTATGCCGGTACCCAGACCGAGGGTTACCATAGCGGTACCGCCATAACTCATGAAAGGCAAAGGCACGCCGACAACCGGAAGAATACCACTCACCATACCCATATTAACAAATGCATAAGTAAAGAAGATCAGGGTGATGGCACCTGCCAAAAGACGCGTGAAAAATGAAGGCGCATTCGCGGCGATCACCAGTCCGCGCCCGATCAGCAGCAGATACAACACCAGCAACACGATATTGCCGATCAAGCCGAACTCTTCGGAAAATACGGCAAAAATAAAATCCGTGGTGCGTTCGGGAATGAACTCCAGATGGGCCTGCGTTCCTTGCAGCCAGCCTTTGCCGGTTATGCCACCGGAGCCGACCGCAATGGTCGACTGGATGATGTGAAAGCCTTTACCTAGAGGATCGGACGACGGATCGATCAACGTCATCACGCGTTCGCGCTGGTAATCATGCAACATTGACCAGACAATCGGCAAGCTCCCGCCTGCCGCCAGCGCCAAGCCAATTAATACTTTCCATGACAATCCAGCCAGGAAAATTACGGAAAATCCGGCCGCCAGCACCAGAAGCGAAGTGCCTAGATCCGGTTGGCGCACAATCAGGCCAACCGGAATGACAAGCAACAGTCCAGCGATCAGGAATTCGCGCCACTGGATCATGCCTTCGCGCTTCTGGAAGAACCACGCAAGCATCAAGGGCGCCGCGATTTTCATGATCTCGGATGGCTGTATCACGATGCCCAGATTGATCCAGCGCCGCGAGCCTTTCTTCACCATGCCGAACATCGCCACCGCAATCAAGAGCGCCACGCCCACCGTGTATATCGGCACCGCAAAGCGCATCAGTGTTTGCGGTGGGACATTGGCTGCGATCCACATCACGGCAAACGCGATAATAATATTGCGCAATTGATCCTCCACCCGCCCGGGAAAATCGATGCCGGCCGAATACATCGTCAAGAGGCCGACCGACATGATCAAAAAAATGATCATTGCAAGCGGGCCGTCGAACACCAGCAAGTGTGGTTTGAGGCGAGGCCAGAGCGGACGTCTTTGGGCTAGATCCATCGCATCTCCCTGGCGAAAAATGCCGGCGTCGGCGCAGACAAAAATGTTGGCTTCATGATTATTCCTTGTTGCCCTGCGTTTCTGCGCCTGGCCTCGGACCGCCGACGGATTCTTCTTCCGCCTTCAATGCCGCTGCCGAGTGCGTATCGGCCTCCACTTCTTTTTCGACCGAGGTCTTGTCCTTCTCGACCGGCTTCTTGCCGAGCAAATAATAGTCCAGCGCCTTCCTCACGATCGGCGCCGCGGCCTCGGAACCGAAGCCGCCATTCTCGACGATGATCGCAATCGCAATGCGCGGATTGTCGGCCGGTGCAAATGCGATGTAGAGCGAATGGTCACGATGCCGTTCTGCCATGGTTTTCGAGTCATACACCGAATGCATTTTTTCGTTCTTCTTCAGTGCGATCACCTGCGCGGTACCGGTCTTGCCGGCCGAGACATATTCGGCGCCGGCAAACGCACGCACCGATGTGCCTTCGCGCGGCACGCCGACCATCGCATTTTTGATGATATCGATGTTTTCCTGCTTCAGGTTGATGCGGTAACTTTCCTTCGGCACTGTCGGGGTGCGCTCGCGCGTGACGCCATTCTCGATGATCTTGACCAGATGCGGCTTCATCACGACACCATTGTTGGCCAGGTTCGCGACCGCGTGCGCCATCTGCAAAGGCGTAAACGCGTTGTAGCCTTGGCCGATGCCGAGCGAAATGGTTTCACCGGCATACCATTTCTTTTGTTCCGGCTTGCGATACGCGTTTCGCTTCCATGTCGTCGACGGCAGCAGGCCGGTGCGCTCGTGCTCCAGATCGATGCCAGTCAACTGGCCAAAACCGAACGGCTTCATGAAATCGTACATCGCATCGACACCCAGATCATTGGCGAGCATGTAATAGTAGGTATCGCAAGATTGGACGATCGACTGGTACATGTCGACGGCGCCGTGGCCGCCCGGCTTGTCGTCATTGAAGCGATGATTGCCGAAAAAGTAAAAGCCTGGATCGGAAATCGCCTGGGTCGGCGTACGCTTTCCCAGCTCCAATCCGGCCAGTGCCATGAACGGCTTGTAGGTCGAGCCGGGCGGATAGCTGCCCGATAACGGCCGGTTCAACAACGGCCGATCAAGCGAAGTATTGAGCAACTCCCAGCTTTGCTGGTCGATACCTTCGACGAACAGGTTGGGATCGAAAGTCGGCATCGATACATACGCCAGCACGTCGCCCGTCGCGGGCTCGATCGCGACCATGGCGCCCCGCCGTTCGCCGAAGGCCTCTTCGACCACGCGCTGCAGTTCGATGTCGATCGACAAGATCAGGTTATTGCCGGGGCTGGCCGGCGTGCGCGACAACGTACGCACTGCGCGGCCGCCAGCCGAGACTTCGACCTCTTCATAGCCGGTGGTACCGTGCAAATACCTCTCGTAACTCTTTTCGAGGCCTTCCTTGCCGATATAGTCGGTGCCGCTGTAGTTGGCGGCATCTTCCATGTCCTCGATTTTTGCCGCATCTTTCTGACTGATGCGGCCGATGTAGCCGATCACGTGCGAAGCAAGCTGACCCAGCGGATATTGGCGGAACAGACGCGCCTGGATCTCGACGCCCGGGAAGCGATAGCGTTGTGCGATAAAGCGTGCGACTTCTTCGTCGCTCAGGCGGGTGCGGATCGGGGAGCTTTCAAAATTCCTCGACTCTTCCAGCTGCTTGCGAAAACGCTTGCGGTCTTTCGGCTGAATATCAACCAGCGTCGCCAGATCGTCGATCACCGCGTCGAGATCGCCTCGAATCTTGGACGGCGTGATTTCCAGCGTATACGCAGAAAAATTCCGCGCCAACAGCACACCGTTGCGATCCAGGATCAGGCCGCGATTGGGCACGACCGGCACAATCGAGATGCGATTATCTTCCGCTTGCGCCGCATAGTGGTTGTGCTTGTACACCTGCAACCACACGAAACGCGTCAGCAGCAAGCCGAAACAGATAAGCACGAACACGCCGACCACCGACAAGCGCAGGCGGAAATAATGAAGTTCGCGTTCAGTGTTTTTGAATTCGGTCATGTCGAGCCTTACGAAAATGGCTGTCAGCCATTTTCGTCATTACGCCCCTCTCGCCCGCAAGCGGGAGAGAGGTTGGGGGGAGGAAGCGCTTCACGAAAATCAATCATGTATGCAAAGCTTAAATCGGCCGCGTATCATCCCGGTCGATCGCGCGCCGTTGCGGCGCCAACAGCATCCACGTCGCCACCGGCCACAACAACGCCGAAATGAAGCTTTCGGCAAAATAAAACCAGCCGGGGAATTTGCCGCTCACCACCAGGCGCACCAGCAGTTGCACTGCTTGCGCCATCAGCAACAGCGGAAAAACATGCAAGGCCTGCGTCGCGACCGGGAACCACAAAACACGGCGGTGAATCATGATGGCGAAGTAGGACAGCAAGGTATACGCCAATGCATTCTGGCCCAATAGAGACGCGTCATGCACGTCCATCAGCAAACCCATGAAGAATGCGACGCCGATACCGACTTTGCGCGGCTGGTGAATGCTCCAGAAAACCACAACCAGCGCAACAAAATCGGGCACGCCTATCCATTGCCCCCACGGCAGCAGATTCAGCAGAAAAGCGGCCATCAGGCTAAATGCGATAAAGATTGAGCTGACCGGCAACAGGATGTAGTGCAGGTTGGTGTTCATGGCGCAGGCGCCTTCGGTGACGGTGACGTGTTCGTGCCGGGTTTAGCGGTCGCTACCACAGGTTTTGCAGTACCCCTGGAAGACTCTGGCGTTGTACTTTTCGGCCCACCCGTCGCAGCATCTTTTTGCACGGTTTTCGCCACATCCTTAGGCGACTCGACGATCGCCGGATCTTTGGTGCCATCTTGGCCGTGCTTTTTGCCCATTTTGTCTTTTTTGTCTCTGGCTTCATCTGCAGGACGCGGCAATGTGGTGGTATCCACCAGCAGAATCAGCACCTGTCGATTGCGGTCGATACCCGCCGACGGCTGGCACACGATATGCGCGAATGCCTCGGATGACTTGTTTTCAACCTGCACCACCTGAGCCACCGACAAGCCCGCGGGATATACACCGTCGATGCCGGAAGTGACTAACATATCACCCTTCTGGATATCCGCGTTGGCGGCCATGAAGCGCAGATCCAGCACGCCGGACTGGCCCAGTCCATACGCCACGCTGCGCAAACCGCTGCGTACCACCTGCACCGGAATTGCCTGATCCTTGTCGCTCAAGAGGGTGACTTCGGAGGTAAACGGAAACACCCGGGTGACTTGCCCAATGACACCGATATCATCGATAACCGGCTGGCCGCCCGCCACGCCATGCTGTGCACCGCGATTGAGCACGATCTTGCGGGTAAACGCATCGCGCGTGTCGTACAGGATTTCGCTCATCAGCGATTTCACGGGCACTTGTTCGCTGGCGCCGAGCAATTTGCGCAGCTGCGCATTCTCGGCCAGCAGGTGCCGTGCCTGCTGCAGCGTCTGCGCATTGGCAGTCTGCTGACGCTTCAGGTCTTTATTCGCTTTTTCAAGCGAAGATAGGGACGTGAAATAATCGGCGATACCGTACATGGCATCGCGCGGCATCAACGCCACCACCTGCAATGGATACAGCACCGTGCCGACCACTTGGCGAACCACAGTAAGCGTGCGCAAGTGCGAGTCGGTCAGCAGCAATGCGATTGAGATCAATGCGAAGAACACCACTTTGGCGCGTGCTGACGCGCCTTGTTTGAAAAGTGGCGGTGGGCTGTAATCCATCAGAGCCTGTTTTTTCTAGGGAATATACTGCGACCCTGCCAAGGTCAGACAAGCATGGCTTGTCTGGCTCTTTGCACCTTGCTGCTCCATCTGTATTGCAAGGCGCCTCATGCAAAAAGCGGTGATTACTCGTAGGAAAAAATCGAACCCAGCTTATCCATGCGCTCCAGCGCCATACCAGAGCCGCGCACCACGCACGTCAATGGATCTTCGGCAACGATGACGGGCAAACCGGTTTCTTCCATCAGCAAGCGGTCGAGATCGCGCAACAAGGCGCCGCCGCCGGTCAGCATCATGCCTTTTTCAGCGATATCGGCACCCAGTTCCGGCGGTGTCTGTTCCAGCGCGTTCTTGACGGCGGACACGATGTTGTTGAGCGGGTCGGTCAGCGCTTCCAGAATTTCGTTGCTCGAAATCGTGAACGAGCGCGGAATGCCTTCCGACAGGTTGCGCCCTTTGACTTCCATTTCTCTGACTTCGGAGCCCGGGAACGCGGAGCCGATTTCCTTCTTGATCGCTTCCGCGGTTTGCTCGCCAATCAGCATGCCGTAGTTGCGGCGGATGTAGTTGACGATCGCTTCATCGAACTTGTCGCCGCCGACGCGCACTGAACCTTTATAGACCATGCCGCCGAGCGAAATGATGCCGACTTCGGTGGTACCGCCGCCGATGTCGACCACCATCGAACCGGTCGCATCCGATACTGGCAAACCGGCGCCGATTGCGGCGGCCATCGGTTCTTCGATCAGATACACCTGCGATGCGCCTGCGCCGAGCGCTGATTCGCGGATGGCGCGACGCTCTACTTGAGTTGAACCGCACGGCACACAAATGATGATGCGCGGCGACGGCTTGAACAATTTGGAATCGTGCACCATGCGGATGAACTGTTTGAGCATTTGCTCGGTCACAGTAAAATCGGCGATGACGCCGTCTTTCATCGGGCGAATGGCTTCGATGTTGCCAGGCACCTTGCCCAGCATCTGTTTGGCTTCCTTGCCGACGGCTTG
Organism: uncultured Oxalobacteraceae bacterium; assembly: GCA_966250375.1. Lineage (GTDB taxonomy): Bacteria > Pseudomonadota > Gammaproteobacteria > Burkholderiales > Burkholderiaceae_D > CAMLDH01. The sequence continues at coordinate 29,046 of CBINHE010000001.1, read as the reverse complement.
GATAGTTTTTTTGCCGTTCGGACCGCCTTGCTGGCGAATCGCAACAACCGACGGTTCATCAAGCACGATACCCAAGCCGCGCACATAAATCAGCGTGTTGGCGGTACCCAGATCGATCGCCAAGTCGTTAGAAAAATAGCTGCGTAAAAATCCAAACATGTATTGTCCTGATGCGCAACAATAGTGCGCTTAAATTTTATTAAATCTTGGGGAGACAGAGCGTAACGCGGCGCTGCTCTATCCCCGACAATTAGGGTTCTTCGCTCTGCGGCAACTCAATATCGGCGCCAGCGGGCAATAGCCCGACATTCTACCTTATAATTTGTCTGAAATTTGCTCACGGAAATTTCAAAAAAATGTGTGCCTGATACTACGTTTTACCAAGTATTTATCAGTGCAAAAGCGCTTTTGTCTTTCTTAAAATACTTTTTGCCAAGCACGGCTTGTCCGTGCCATCCGACCATGCCACTTGCTCTTTCCGATGTCAAACGCCTCGCGCACTTGGCGCAACTCGATCTTACCGACGACCATGCGGCGCAAACCCTGGACAAACTCAACGGCATTTTTGCGCTGGTTGAGCAAATGAAGGCGATCGACACCACCGGCATCGAACCCTTGAATCACCCGATTGCCGCGTTCCAGAAAGACGTGGCGTTGCGTCTGCGCGACGACGTTGCGACCGAACCCAACCGCCGCGATGACTACCAGCGGGTCGCGCCCGCGACCCAGGATGGCTTGTATCTGGTCCCTAAAGTCATCGAGTAATCCGGATACCGCGCGCGCTGCGCCCGCAAGGCGTCCCAGCCTCACCTCGCAACCGAACGCCCCCACAAGCTTATGCATACTAAAACCCTCAAAGAACTCTCGGCGCTGTTGCAAGCCAAGCAAATTTCGGCCACCGAACTGGCGCAACTGTATTTGAACCGCATTCAGCACAGCGATCTCAATGCGTTTACGCATATCGACCGCGAACTGACGCTGCAACAAGCGGCCGCAGCCGACAAACGCATTGCACAGGGTGACACGACGCCCCTGACCGGCATCCCGATCGCGCACAAGGACATTTTTGTCACGCGCGGCTGGCGTTCGACCGCCGGCTCCAAGATGCTGGAAAATTACACCAGCCCCTTCGACGCAACAGTGGTCGAACAGTTCAACCATGCAGGCATGGTCACGCTCGGCAAATTAAATTGCGATGAATTCGCGATGGGCTCTTCCAACGAAAATTCATTTTTCGGTCCGGTCAAAAATCCGTGGGACAAAACAGCGATCCCAGGCGGCTCTTCCGGCGGCTCGGCTGCTGCAATCGCGGCGCGCCTGGCACCGGCTGCCACGGCAACCGACACCGGCGGCTCGATTCGCCAGCCGGCGTCACTATGCGGCGTCACCGGCATCAAGCCCACCTATGGCCGCGTGTCGCGCTACGGCATGATTGCTTTCGCGTCGTCGCTCGACCAAGGCGGTCCGATGGCCCAAACGGCCGAAGATTGCGCTCTGCTGTTGAATGCAATGGCAGGCTTCGATGCACGCGATTCGACCAGCATCGAGCGCCCCGACGAAGATTTCGCACGCGATTTGAATCAAAATTTGCAAGGCTTGAAAATTGGCGTGCCGCGTGAATACTTCGGTCCCGGCCTCGCGCCCGATGTCGAGCAGGCAGTGCGCGCAGCATTAACGCAATACGAAAAACTCGGCGCAACACTGGTCGATATTTCATTGCCGAAAACCGAGCTCTCGATCCCGGTGTATTACGTGATCGCGCCAGCCGAAGCATCGTCCAACTTGAGCCGTTTCGACGGCGTTCGCTACGGCTACCGCGCCAAGGAATACAAGGACTTGTCCGACATGTACAAAAAGACGCGCGCCGAAGGTTTTGGCGACGAAGTCAAGCGCCGCATCCTGGTCGGCGCGTATGTGCTGTCGCACGGTTATTACGACGCGTATTATCTGCAGGCGCAACGAATCCGGCGCTTGATTGCGCAAGATTTCCAGGAAGCATTCAAGCAATGCGACGTGATCATGGGGCCAGTGTCGCCCACCGTCGCGTGGGATCTGGGCGACAAGACGGATGATCCAGTCGCCAATTATCTGGCTGATATTTTCACACTGTCGACCAGCTTGGCCGGCTTGCCCGGCATGTCAATTCCATGTGGTTTCGGTCAGGGCGAGAAGAATGGGACGCGTCCGGTCGGTTTGCAAATCATCGGCAACTACTTCAGTGAAGCAAAGTTGCTCAATGTCGCGCATCAGTATCAGCACGCGACCGATTGGCACCTGCGTCGGCCGAAAGGCGTATGAACCCACGCCGGGCTTTGCATTCTAAAAAACGTGCCACAACAACTTAGACGAGGTCAATATGCAGTGGGAAGTAGTCATCGGTCTGGAGACGCACGCGCAACTCACGACCCAATCGAAAATTTTCAGCGGCGCGGCGATTCGCTTCGGCGCCGAACCGAATACGCAGGCCTGCCCGGTGGATTTGGCGTTGCCGGGCGTGCTGCCGGTGATGAACAAAGGTGCGGTGGAACGCGCGATCCAGTTCGGCATTGCGATTGGTGCGACGGTTGCACCGCAATCGGTGTTCGCACGTAAAAATTATTTTTATCCCGATTTGCCGAAGGGATATCAGATCAGCCAATTTGAAATTCCCGTGGTGCAGGGCGGCACGCTTTCCTTCGTACTGGAAAAAGACGGCAAGGCCAAGATAAAAACAGTGCAATTGACGCGTGCGCATCTGGAAGAAGACGCCGGCAAGTCGCTGCATGAGGATTACCACGGCATGACCGGCATCGACCTCAACCGTGCCGGCACACCGCTATTGGAAATCGTGACCGAACCCGACATGCGCAGCGCCGCGGAAGCGGTCGCGTATGCCAAGGCGCTGCACTCGCTGGTGACCTGGCTCGGCATTTGCGACGGCAACATGCAGGAAGGCTCATTCCGCTGCGATGCGAACGTATCGGTACGCCCGGTCGGACAGAAAGAATACGGCACGCGTTGCGAGATCAAGAACCTGAACTCATTCCGTTTCCTGGAAGACGCAATCAATTACGAAGTACGGCGCCAGATCGAGCTGATCGAAGACGGCGGCAGAGTCGTGCAGGCGACCCGCTTGTACGATCCGGACAAGAAGGAAACGCGCGAGATGCGCAGCAAGGAAGATGCGCAGGACTATCGTTACTTCCCCGATCCTGATTTGCCGCCGCTGGTCATTGGGCAGGAGTGGATCGCGCGCGTGAAAGCAGCCATGCCCGAATTGCCGGGCGCGATGCGCGAGCGCTTTGTGCGTGACTATGGCCTGTCGGAATACGATGCCGCAGTGCTGACGCAATCGAAAGCGATGGCGGCCTACTTTGAAGCAGTCGTTGCCATCACCGGCAAGGAGCAAGCCAAACCGGCGGCAAACTGGTTGATGGGCGATGTGTCGTCCACACTGAACCGTGAAGGCGTGGACATCGCAACGGCACCTGTGACAGCCGCGCAACTCGCGCTGCTATTGCAACGCATCGCCGACGGCACGATTTCCAACAAGATCGCAAAAGAAGTGTTTGGCGCAATGTGGGAAGCGAAGTCGGATAAAGCAACGCTGGCGGATGACATTATCGAAGCGAAAGGCTTGAAACAGATTTCCGACAGCGGCGCGCTGGAAAAAATCATCGATGAAGTCTTGGCGGCGAATGCGAAGTCGGTAGAAGAATTCCGCGCCGGCAAGGAGAAGGCGTTCAATGCACTGATTGGCCAGGCGATGAAAGCCACCAAGGGTAAAGCGAATCCGGCACAATTGACTGACTTGCTGAAGAAAAAGCTGGCTGGGTAGCAGCCTGCCAGATGACGCTGTCGGAGATAGAGGTAGAGCGCATCACGATGCGCCCTATCAATTCATTTGGCTGCTCAAGGTTGACGATGAACTGTTGCGATTTGCCACGCTCACCGCCACCTGGTAAGAAACGACGCTCATTTCGTTGCCTCGCCCCCCGTCATCTCACGATACCGTTTGAGAGTCTGATCGAACCTTGCATTGATCTGCGCAATCTCTGCTTCACCCTCCTTCATTGCCTTCGTTTCATCCTTGATGCGTTGCTCCGCTTGTTCCTGGCTGTGCTGCAATGCTGCCGGCGGCTTGGCTTGCCTCTTTTTGTACAATTCCATTTCGGCTTGCGCTTGCTTCAATTGCTCTTCGGACACGACAATCGACGCATTTCCTCTCTTGACCTGCTCTTGTACGATATCAAGCGCGCGCTTTCGCGCTGTTTCGATATCGGCTTCCTTGCCGTAACGTGCCATGATCGTGCGATCGCTTTTTCTTTGCTCTTCGGCCGCTAGCGCCTCGGCCTTTTTCTTCTCTTCCTGCAATTGCTTTTGACGCTTCTCCTCCGCCGTCAGCGGTGCCGGAATGTCCCGCTTGAGCATGCCGCTTTTGCCGTATTCACGCATGGCACGGTTGGCGCATTCCGGAATTGGCCGATCGGAAGTCATCGTTTTGCCGGATGCATCCTTGCACATGTAAATCTGCGCATGTGCGACCCAGGGCGCCAGAATAAAGGAAAAAACGAACAAGGTTTTGGCTGCGCTTTTCATTGCATTCCCCCCATAAAGAGTCAAGAAGCCAGCGACGCTACCCCATACCGCTTGCGGTAAGCCGCGACTGCATCTTTATACTGCGCCTGCCGTGAATCCGTTCCCGTTGCGGAAATATACTCAAACAAATCATCCAGGTTGGCAATCGAAATCACCGGTATGCCGTAGGTTTGGCTCACTTCCTGCACTGCCGAATGCGCGGATAGCGCGCCATCCTGACCAGCGCGCTCCATTCGGTCCAATGCGATCAGCACGGCGCACGGTGTGGCGCCGGCCGCCCGTATCATATCAACCGATTCGCGCACCGAGGTTCCGGCGGAAATCACGTCGTCGATGATCACGACGCGCCCCTGCAGCTTGGCGCCCACCATTGTGCCGCCCTCGCCGTGGTCCTTGGCTTCCTTGCGATTGAAGGCGAACGGCACGTTGCGTTCCTTGCCGGCCAATGCCACCGCGGTCGACGATGCCAGCGTGATGCCCTTGTACGCCGGCCCGAACAGCATGTCGAATTCGACGCCGGAGTCGAGCAGGGTTTGTGCGTAAAACTCGGCCAGCTTGCCCAGAATCGCACCATCGCTGAACAGGCCGGCGTTAAAGAAATATGGAGAGTTGCGACCGGCCTTGGTGACGAATTCGCCGAACCGGAGCACGCCGGCATTAACTGAAAATTCAATGAATTGCTGACGCAAATTATTCAAGATATATACGCCTTATTAAAACGACAATGTTTGCCGGTGTGAATGGTGCGAATCAAAGTAGCAGCATTTTAAATCGATATCACGGCCGCATCACTGTAAATGCACACCGAGGGAATGGTCAGCGTTGCCCATTCGATGGCTGGGAGCGGTGCACCGGCGATACAGGCTGGCTTGGAAAACAAAGGGGGGCGAATGCCATGATTAAATTGACAAGTCCGGTTGGTAACGCCATATTATTGCAAATGCAACTATTTCATGAAGACCTCATGCGGGGGGATTTTGAAATTGAGACATTTTCTGGGCAATGATTGAGGCTGCGTATAGCGAGTTCAATGTTCTTTGGGAAGATTTGTCCGAAGTTCATTTTCCTGGGGGGAAGAACTAACGACTCAATCTCTTCATGCTTTCGTTGGTGCCTTGCGTTCGTCGAAAGTCGCCAGCGCCTGCTGCGGGCCGACGCAAATGACCAGATCGTCTGCCCAGTTGCGGGTAGTGCTTCTTGCGTGTCTTCTGGCAGCGCAGAGCACATGGAAATACATTAATCGGATATGAACATTGCAGTTATTTCGTTGTGCAACAAAGAATTGTCGGGAGTGCGACGTTGAAAAATTCTAATGTTTTTTTATCTTTGTCAAAGAACGATTTGGCCGACGTTTTAGACGTTATCACTGAATGCACTTATCAAAAACCGTTCGAAGAGGCGGCAAGCCTTTTTGAAAAAATAAACAGTATCGTGCCTACGGACGGAATCGCTGCCGTCATCGGCCATACAGACGAAAGAGGCCAAGTTCAAAAAAGCCACATCGTTAACATCAGTTATCCAAAACGCTGGATTGAAATTTATGAGAAGCGAAACTATGCATCGATCGATCCCATCGTGCAGCAACATTTCGCAAATTTCATGACGCAGAAATGGTCCGATACGTTCTCCATAGCGAAATCCGCTTGCAATCACGGCTTTTGGGAGGAAGCAAGAAGCTTTGGATTGGAGGCCGGACTTACGATGGGGATGCTTGATGCAAAAAATATGCGTGCGAGCTTATTTTCATTTTCCGGCAAAAAGCTTGAACAAGAGTCACGTCATCTCACAATCATGAACTATATTCTTCCGCATCTGCACGAGGCATTCTTCAGATCAAATTTCGGCAAAAAAAACACTTATGTCGAGCTGACACAAAGGGAAAAAGAAGTAGTGAGATGGGTGACGTCGGGGAAAACAAATTGGGAAATCTCCTGCATCTTGACGATAAGCGAAAGAACAGTGAAATTTCATTTGCAAAATGTATCCGCCAAACTTGGAGTTTGTGGACGTTCGCACATTGTGGCAGTTGCGTTATCGCAGGGGATTATCAATTTTTGATGGGACAGGGTCGGATCAGTGGTCCAATACCACTAATGTTGTTCGTTGCCCTCAATAGAATGCACACTTACCTGTTCCGATACTTGACGCATTTGAATCCCCCTTAGCCAATTAATGTAGCGGGCTTTGGATTTGTCGAGCGAGTTGGTCTCGAATCCTTCCCAGTCCAGCAGCACCGCCACGCATTCACGCTTCCCTCTTCCGAATAACAGAACGGGTCCCAGCGCCTTGCATGGAAATCCACGCATGGTCATCAAGCGCAAGAATGCGCGCTCGACCACAAAGTACAAAAACCGAACCCCGTTTGCGATTGACCAGAGGTACATCCCTTTGAAAGTCATATCGAGCGCAAGCTTGTGCGATTCATGCGTTTTCATCAATGGAAGTAAAGTTGCCAGCCTCGTTACTTCAGCTGTTTCTCCCGACTTATAGAGTTTGAAATTCGAGGGAAGCAAGGACTTGAATTCTTTTTCCAGCATGTAGGCCTGATTCCCTTTTAGGAATCGAAGCGTCGATAACAAGACATCATTTTCCCAAAAGGCCCCCAGCAAAATCCCCTGTCGATCATATGCATCGATTTCCAGGCCGTTGGGCAAAGCAGGTACCCAACGCAGCTTTTCGCAAAAGATTTTGTGCCTAAGCTGATAGGCCGCAAGTTTGTCCGCTTCGCTCGCAAGAGTACGTATGGTGAAGCGACCTTCGGTAAAAGTTAAAGGAGTAAATTTCATTCCATGCCCTCCGACTATCAGGAAGTTAATAGGATCGAATGCCGCCTCCTTATACCAATCCTCTTGCTGTGCGCGACAGCTGTCCAAGTGGATAGTATGCATTCCAAAAGCATCAATTTATCCTTGTACTACGCGTCTACCTACCTGTCTCTTCGGACAGTACCTTAAATGATTCTGAGCAGGCTAAATACCAATACGCAATGTTGCTTGAAAGGTTTTCGATTCACCCGCGACATGCGTTGTGAAAAATTCGATTAACCAACCATTCACGAGAATATGTCCTTTTCCTTTATTGCAGCCCCTCGCGCAGAGCGTGCCGAATTGTCTGACATTGCCCATAAATTGGGTTGGAAGACCGAGATGATTAATGTCGGTGCATGGAGCATCGCAATCAACGATGTGCCGAAGCAAGGCTCTCCACATGCGTCGTTGGCACATGCGGCGGATATGACATCGGTACTGATAGGCGAGGTTCTCAATCGTACGCAGTTGAAAACGATGCTGTGCATGTACGACAGCAATGTGCTGACTGCAAACGATGCGGAATTGGTGCAACTGACCACAAAAACTTTGGGTGAAAGCGCACTGGCGCTCATAGAGGGCAGCTTCATTTGCCTGCAGATGGAGGGGGTATCGAACAGCCTGAGTTTCTTTGGTGATGCGGCTGCCACGATGACCGGCTACGTCACAACGGAATGCAGTCCGTGGGTTGCCTCAGAAATAAAACTTCTCTGCCAGCGTAGCAATTTTCGGCCCGACTTCACCGCATTTGAAAATCTGCTGCCCCCGTCCGCTCGTCCGGATAATTATTCGCCGGTCAGAAACGTCAGAAGACTCAAACCTGGCGAAATCTTGAGGGTCAGCTTTGACGGGCACCATATGCCGGTGCTCACTAGCACGCTTTACCATGCCTACATGCCGCGCGCTGAACGTAATATTTCAAAAGCACAGGCACTGCAAATGATAGACCTCTTGATGCGGTCCGCAGTCGATCAATGTGTCACCAACGCGGGAAGAGTCGGCATCCCGCTTTCCGGTGGCCTTGACTCCAGTTTGATTACTGCACTGGCTAGGCCATCGCTCCCAGAATTGCGAACGTTTTCAATTGGCACTGAAATATCCAACGAGTTTATATTTGCCGAGCAAGTCGCCAAACATCTGGGTACACGCCATCAGGAATTCTTGTTGTCTGATGGCGACGTGTTGACTGGGCTGATCGAATCGATTTATCACAACGAGATTTACGATGGGCTTTCTGCCGAAATACAGGCCCCCCTCTTTGCGCTTTACCGGAAAACGGAAGGACTGGTTGATACGTTGGTTACGGGCTATGGGTCAGACTTGCTGTTCGGCGGCATCCTGCCGCTTCAAGCGCCGGCACGCGACGCCAACCTAGTATTGTGGGAGCAGGTATACCGGACTCGATGGACTGGCGAATTCAGTTCATTTGGCGCCTGCCATTATGGTCTGCGAATCAGGCATCCTTTTTGGAGCAATCGCTTGATTGGCTTCTGCCTCGATCTGTGTGCATCGCTCAAAGTCTCAGAAGATGAAGTGAAAATCGTGTTGCGCGAATATGCGGCGAACAATGATTTACTTCCAAAAAATATCATCTGGCGCAAGAAAATCGGCATCCATGAAGGGTCCTCCGTAAACAGTATGTTTGCCAAGAGGCTGGGCACCGAAGTATCGAGTTACGAATTCAAATCTCTCTTTGCCTATTTTATTTATCGGGAATTTTTACTGCATGGGCAAACGCCGGAAACAATCGATCCAGATGATCTGATGAGGCGTTTTGAAACTTCCATAGACAGGAATAAATATGCCCGAAATTATTGAGTCCAGCGAAAAAGGGATCTGCGTCATCCAGATCAACCCGGAAAACCAGCACAACTTTTTTAGTCCTGCCTTGGAAGATTCGTTGAAGGATGCATTGAAAAGAGCAGATGCGGACAACAGCATCCAGGCGGTTGTCGTATACGGTGGGGCCGGCCGCTCTTTTAGCGGAGGAAATAATTTTAACGAATTCAAGAACCTGTTTGGTTACCAAGGCGTGGATGAATGGATTGAGCGCGCCATTGATCTGTACGTCACGGTGCTGCTGTTGCAGAAGCCCAGTGTCGCGGCAATTGGTGGCGGCGCGATCGGTATGGGATTTCAGTTCGCGATGATGTTCGATTGGCGCATCATGTCTCGGCAGGCCAAGCTGTATATGCAAAATCTTCAGTACGGTATCGGCTGCACGGCGGGCGCAACAATTCTCGAGCACATCGGCACTTGGAACACGATGCGGGACATTATTTACCGAGGAGAACGGATCTCTGCAGACCAAGCTCTTCATCATGGATTAGTGAATGATGTTGCGGACGACTCCTCCTTGCTGGAGAGTGCCATCGTGGCTGCGATAGCACTGGCCGCTTACCCTCAGGCGGCCTTTCGCAATACAAAAAAAGTGGTTAACAACGGCTTCCTCGACAAGCTTATCGGGTCTTCCGAAATGTGCAAACAAGTACACAAAACGACCTTCCATGAACAGGGCATCTCACTGCCTTTCCAGAAAATGTTGAGAGAGCGCGACGCTGACATCAGCCTTCGGTTTACGGCGATTTAATCATTTTGCTTCAACCACTTCAGGAAATTATTCATGAACAATGTTCTCGAATTCGACTGTGACGGCATTCGCATTATTCAACTGAATCACATGAACCGGCATAACCCGTTCAATCGCGAGCTGGAAGACGCAGTGAAATTGGCGTTGAAAAAGGCAGGAACGGACGAGGAGGTGGAAGCAGTTGTCATGTATGGCGGTCCATCCAGGTCATTTAGCGCCGGCGGTGATTTTAATGAAGTAAAAAACCTGGTGGGCGGAGAAGATGTCGATCAGTGGATCGACCGCGTGACCGATCTCTATACCTCGGTGCTGACGTTGGAAAAACCAAGTGTCGCTGCGATTGAGGGAATGGCGATCGGCATAGGGTTTCAACTGGCAATGATGTTCGACTGGCGCTTGATGTCGCGACAGGCCGCGCTGCAAATGCCGGAACTCAAGCATGGTATCGGCTGCTCGGTTGGTGCGGCGATTTTAAGCGAGCTGACAACCTGGAACAGGATGCGCGACATCATCTACCGTTGCGAGCCAATTTCGGCCATGCAGGCCCATCAATATGGCTTGATCAATGATGTCGTAGATAATCCGCTCCTTCTCGATAGCGCGATTGCGACAGCTAGATCACTGGCTCGCTACCCGTTGGCAGCATTTCGCAATACCAAAAAAATCGTCAACCGAACTCTCATTGAAAAGCTGGAAAAATCCGCGGTTGACTCGAAGCTGGTGCATCGCGCTTCGTTCGCCGCCAAAGACGCGCAAAAACATTTTCGAAAAATATTAAAGGAAAAATACGAACGCGTCGGATAAGCCCTAGAACGGTTTGCAAATCACTGTAGGGGTGAGCAGGGATTTCGGATCGCATGCGATCCGCCTGCGAAACGGCACAGGCTTGCAAGCCTGTGCGCGCCCTGCAAGGGCGCCCCGCGCACCGATAACGTCGCAAGAGCACCGGTGCGCGGGGCGCACCCTACCTTACATCGGAGCGCAAACCGCTCTAAGCATTTTTCCATGACATGAAGATAAATCAGCATAAGGCGGCATATTGATGGGCAATGAGATTTTTTCACCGATTGGCTTTTCGACCTATGTCACAAATGCCGGCATCAAGGATGCATCGAAAGATATCAGTATCGTCTATTCCTCGGAGCGATGCGCAGTAGCAGGCGTGTACACCTTGAATCGCTTTGCCAGCCCAGCAGTGATGATATCGAGGCGGCAGCTTGAGAATGGCTATGCTCGGGCGCTGGTCGTCACCTCAAAAAATGCCAACGTCGCAACCGGTGAAACCGGGCATAAAGACGCCACCCGGATCGTGCGGCATGTTGCACATGAACTGGGCATTACGGAACATGAAATTCAGATTGCAGGGACTGGCGTGATTGGCAGGCGGCTCCCTGTCGAAAAAATATTGGCATCCCTGGAAAATCTTCACTCGAAACTTGTAACGCCGGGCGATTTTCAGGACGCTGCCACCGGCATCATGACGACGGACACGCATGCCAAAGTCGCGTCGGTCCGAATCGGAGATTGCGTTATCACCGGGATCGCAAAAGGTGTCGGCATGATTGAGCCGAATATGGCGACCTTGTTGGCCTACTTTTTTACCGATGCGAAAATTTCGGCAAAGGATCTCAATACGATATTTAAAAGCGTGATTGACAAGACCTTCAACTGCATCAGCATCGATACCGACACATCAACCAGTGATAGTGCTGTCATCTTTGCCAATGGGAAAAGTGGGAGAGTCGACACGAACGCGTTTTCTGCCGGCTTGCACGAGCTTGCTTTGCGTCTGGCGAAAATGATTGTCAGCGACGGCGAGGGCGTGACAAAAGTCATCGAGGTGGAGGTGCATAAAGCGGCGGACTACATGCAGGCAAAAACCGTTGCCAAATCAATTGCCAATTCTCCGCTGGTGAAAACAGCCATTCATGGAAGCGATCCGAACTGGGGACGGATCGCCATGGCAATCGGAAAATGTTCACAATACACCGACATTGATCCCCAAAAAACGGCGATTCGCATTGGCGGCATTTCCGTTTATCCGTACGCCACCGAACAATCCAATGTGCTGCTTCAGCAATACATGCAGCAGAACGACTCGATCCAAATTTCAGTTGAATTGAATACGGGAAGCGCGGCGGCGCGAGTGTGGGGCTGTGATCTCTCTTGCGAATATGTGAAATTCAACAGTTCGTACACCAGCTAAGGAACAGTAAAGATCCTATGGTCCCAACAGAAAATTGGCGTAGCCAAAAGTGGCCCGCCTATACCGCGTTGACACTTTCGTGTCTTGCATGGTCGGGTAATGCGATCGTCGGACGTGCGGTGAGCGCCGATATTTCCCCTATAACGCTCGCCTTTTGGCGTTGGCTCATTGCCGCAATTTTGCTCATTTTATGCACCCTCCAACCACTGAAAGACAATTACCGGGTACTGCTGCGGGAGTGGAAATATCTGCTGACTTCGGCTGTATTGGGGATGGCGTTGTTTCATACATTTCAATATGAAGCGCTGGCGTCTACCAGCGCGATCAATGTGTCGATACTGCTGTCGTTTTCTCCGGTTGCAGTGTTTCTTCTCTCGATTTTTTTTCGTTTGGAGACGCCTACACCCGGAAAAATTTTCGGCATCCTGGTGTCATTGGTGGGCGTCATGCTAGTCGTCACCGAAGGCAGATTCGATCGGCTAGCGCAATTCGATATCAAGGCTGGTGAGCTGTGGATGCTGTTGGCGATTTTTTCCTGGTCCGCATACTCGATCCTGCTAAGGAAAAAACCGAAAGATTTGCTATCGGTACCAATGATGACAGCGATGGGTGCCATATCGGTTTGCTTGCTGCTGCCGGAATATCTATTCCATGTAATCAAGTTCGGCGCACCGGCGATCGATATGCGCTTCATTTACACAATCGCCTATCTCAGCATCATCGCATCTGTATTCGCCTATCTATCCTATAACTTTGGCGTCGCTTTGGTGGGGCCGACGATCGGCAGTCAGTTCCTTAATCTCAGCCCTCTTTTTACCACCTTGTTATCGGTGTTTATTTTGGGAGAACAATTTCAATTGTTTCACTTAGCCGGCCTGGTATTGATTGTCTCGGGAATATTTTTAACCATGGTGCGCGCGGACTTTTAGTTTGCGTGTGGCCCCATTATTACGAGGTGCATAGACAGAAAACCATTCAATGAATTATCAATATTTGACGTTCCACTCAAACTTTTTGACTGTCGAGGTGACTACCATGCATTTAAATAACACGCTGTTCCAAAAAGAAGCGATTTTACCCCACGGTTTTGGCGCCATTCTTCACCGGGATGAAGTCCTGGAGTGTGATGCGAACATACTGAAAGAGATATTGAAAAAAAAGGGTTTTGTTCTCGTCAGAGGCGTGGATTTTGGAAAAACGGATTTCGTTAATTTCTATTCAAAATTTGGAAAAGTCGTCGCCTATATCCGCGAAAAGGAAAGCGTTGGCTACGGCTATAAGGACACGCTCGAACTGGGAGGTGAAAGAAAAAAAATCGTGACAGGGCGCGGTCAGTTGCCCTTGCATGCGGATGGTGGTTTGCTTTTGTCTGAGGTCGATCAGGTTTTTTTGTATGCGAAAAAAATCCGAAACTTGAAATTCAGAGGTGGAACGATGTATTGCGACCATGTTTTCGCGTATCAGGAAATGCCGCTTCATCTTCGCGATGTGCTAGACAATGAAGAGTTTGAAGTACGGGTCACGGAAAAAGGTTATTACACGAATGTTTCACCGGAGGGATGGTTCAAGGTGCCTGTGTTCACCGATCTTGGCTGGGTCAGAAAGATGCTTCTTTATTTCCCGTTCGATGATGATCAACCGGCAAGCTGGCATACTAGAATCACAGGATTCAGCGACAAGGAAACAAAAACGTTTTTCAAGGAGCTTGCGCAGTTTTACAGAAGCCCCCGCTATTCATACAAGCACTATTGGAAAGAGGGCGACCTGATTATTTCTGACAACCGCAATTCGATTCATGAGCGGGAAGAATTTAATGACGACTCGATAGAGCGCATTCTTTGGCGCGGCCAGACAACCGATGGTATGCCGCCGGTTCCGACGGACAAAGGCTTGGGTTAAATTGGAGCAAGACCGGTCAACTGTTTTTGGCACGACGATTGACCGAGCTTTCGCAGTTTCTGTATTTTTTATTATCTAGATGCCGAGGGCATTCAATGAAAATCGGTATTCGGCATTTTGTCATTTTCTTGGCTGGCTGCACTCTTCTGGCGACGGGATTGTCATTGAAAATATCGCATGACGCCACGCTCAAGCTGGAAGAGGCACGAGTTGAGGGCGGCAACTACTATATAGGTAACAGGTTTGGAAAGCAGGATTACAAAAAAATCGCCAACGCTAAAGTTAACAGCTTCTTCATCATGAAAACAGAAGTTCCGTTCAATGTATATGAGACAGTTCGAAAATGGGGAGGCAAACATGGATACAAACTGGAAGATGTGTGCAACGGCTCCATTGATGAATTTTGCGGTACGCCGGATGCGGATGGTGGCAGGCAACCAGTGGTCAATGTATCTTGGTGGGGCGCGATCGTTTTTGCGAATGCGTTAAGCGCAATGTCGGATTTGACACCTGTTTACCAAGACACGCTTGGAAGCGACATCAAGGATTCGGCCATTGGCGCGGGGGCAGGCGTGAATGTGAAACACAATCTATCGGCGGACGGATTCCGGCTACCGAGTTACATCGAGTGGCAGGTCGCTGCGCGTGGCGCGCAAAGTGCGCTGGCCGAAGGAAAATACGGCTTTGCCAACGCTGGCAGCGATAACCTTTCTGAAGTGGCGTGGCACGAAAAAAATGCTGGTCGACAGACGCATCCGGTTGGATTAAAGAAGGCAAACCCGCTGGGACTGTATGACATGTCAGGAAATGTGTCGGAGTGGACCGATAGTTTCGAGGATCTCTATGGCGGCGCTGAAGTGCCCAAAAAAATGGGGGCTTATAACCTGTATTACTACTGTGGCGATAGCGTGCTGATGAATCAGGATTCAAGTCTTTCCTGTGATGTGCATTCGCCGAATTTTAAAGGGTTGGATACCGGCTTCAGACTCGTCAGAAATGCGCGGTGAGGCAGGCAAAGGGAATTGGGATAAGGGACATATACGGAACAACTTTCCGGTTTGTCCTGCAAGCGGGCGCATTGCGACATTGCTTCTCGTTTGTGTCGCGCGCCACACCGCACTCGGAGCATCTTCTAGGCAGCCCCCTTATCCTGCATCCCGCCTGTCGCGTCCAAATCGGGACGTTATTCTGTACACGTTCCTAAAGGCAGCATGTCTCTGCCTGCTCATTGTTTTCATGCTCAATGCATCTGGAAAAGCTTGTTGTGATTTTGGCGCCGCGCATTCTGGCGCAAATCATCCAATCGGCAGTCCATATATCGCCAAGCAGGAAAAAACCGAGATGGCTCCCGATCACTACTATGCGATCAAAAAAGATGGCGAGTACGGATACGAGCAGATCACGGAGGATGATGGCAAGGAGAGTGAAGTATTCAAGCCATTGTTGATGGTGCGCTACACCTCGGCTAAAGCGGGAAAGCACGTTGTGCATTTTAAAGATGGCACGATGCAGGGAACGGCTGTATGTACGGCGGATTGTCAATTCGTTGCGCTCGAAGTCTATTCGGATGAGCGGCTGGTGGCAGTAAAAACTATCCGCGTGACGAATGACCCCTTGATTTACGCGATCATGCACGATGTAGTGAACGGAAAACTGAAGCTTTATCGCCCTATCGCATCTGAGAAATAGATGGAGACCATCAATTGAGCATCTATGAAAATAAAAACTTCGCCATTCCCCGATTCGTGGGGCGATTCTGGCTGCTTGCGCCATTATTGTTTTCATGCGCTGCCTTGGCTGCACAGCCTTCTTCGAATTCGAACCGCGGTACGCAAGATCACGAGCATCGCTCGCTTGAGGGAAGCGGGGCCGCAACGCGCAAGGGCGACACGCTCATCATCCGGCTTGCCAATGGCAAGAGCAAGCGCTACAAGGACAATCTGCAGTTTATTCATGGCACCTTGGTCAGGTATCGCTATAGAGGCTACCTTCGCGAAATCGGTGCGCATAGAATCGATGTTGAGAGAATCGGTACCGAAACGATTCTGCTATCCGCGCAAACCGGCAGAGAAGTCAATTCCGGTGGCGTATATTCCATTTCCCGCGACGGCAAGAAAATATTTTCGTCGGATTGCCGGGAAACTTATTGCTACTACAACGTGATCGCATGGCCTTCCGGCAAGGAGGAATATATTAAAAAACAGTCACGCGAAACAGGGGTGGCAAGTGAGAAGGACCCGGAGCTGTTCAGCCCAGTGGTGAGGGCAACGATACGGTGGCACTCCGAGCGGGAGATATCCTTTGAGGCCGTCTGCGCTTTTCGCAATGGGGAAACGCAACGCGGGAAGGTGCGCTTGCAATATCAGCATAAGACTTGGCAACCCAAGCAAGATAAAAGTTGCTCCTAGCGGTGAATCCTATAGCGGTAAATCGTTTATGCTAGCGGCCTCATTTTCTTCATTCACGCCATGTTAAAAATCATTTCCGCCAATCTGAACGGTGTCCGCTCCGCGGCAAAAAAAGGGTTTTTCGAATGGATGGCCAGACAGAATGCCGACGTCGTGTGCGTTCAGGAACTCAAGGCGCAAGAACCCGACATGACCGCCGAGCTGCTGACGCCCGGCGGTTACCACGGGCATTTTCACTATGCTGAAAAAAAGGGATATTCGGGCGCGGGTGTGTATTCCAGGATCAAACCGGATGCGGTCATAACCGGTTTCGGCAACGCCGAATTCGATGCCGAGGGACGCTATGTGCAATGCGACTTCGGCAAGCTCAGCGTGATCTCCGTCTATTGCCCGTCCGGTTCGTCAAGCGAGGAACGGCAGCTCGCGAAATTCCGATTCATGGAAGTGTTCTTGCCGCATTTGGCAGCACTGAAAGCGAGCGGACGCGAAGTCGTCATCTGCGGCGACTGGAATATCGCGCACAAGGAAATCGACCTCAAAAACTGGAAAAGCAATCAGAAAAATTCCGGTTTTCTGCCGGAAGAACGCGCATGGCTGTCACGCGTATTCGATGAGTTGGAGCTGGTCGATGTGTTCCGCCACGTTGATACGCGCGCCGAGCAATATACGTGGTGGAGCAACCGCGGCCAGGCATGGGCGAAAAACGTCGGGTGGCGCATCGATTATCACGTGGCGACGCCGGGAATCGCATCGAAAGCGACTGCGGCATCGATTTACAAGGATGAGCGCTTTTCGGATCATGCGCCGCTGACGATCGATTACGCGCACAGTTGATACAAGCCAAGGTTGTTACTGCCCTTGCCTGCCAGACGCCAGTTGCCGCACATTGCTCCGGTAAGGCGGCAGCGCCGCCAAGTCGGCCCCTTTGGCCTTGGCAAACAGAGGCATGACTTCCGGCAGGTGCTTTTGCATTTCCGCGATACGGTTTTTTCCGGCCGGGTGCGTCGATAACCATTGTGGCGGCGCACCTTTGTTGACGATTCCCATTTTCTGCCACAGCGCGATGCCTGCGCGAGGATCGTAACCGGCACGCGCTGCAATATCGAACCCGACCAAGTCGGCTTCGGTTTCATCGTCGCGAGAAAACTTCAGCATCCACATTTTGGCGCCCTGACCGATCGCCATTTGCCCGGTATTCCCCAAGCCCAGCAGGCTGGAGGTCAGCGCCGCGCCCAACTGCAATGCAGTTCCCTTGGCCGCGCGCTCGCGGCCATGTTCGCGCAATGCATGCGCCATTTCATGCCCCATCACGATGGCCACTTCGTCATCAGTCAATTTCAGCGTATCCAGAATACCGCTGAAGAAGGCGATTTTCCCGCCCGGCATGCAGAATGCATTGATTTGGCTGGAGTTGATCAGATTGACTTCCCATTGCCAGCTCGTGGCGTGCTCGTTCCAGCGCTGCGCATGGGGAATCAATTTTTTCGCAATTGCGCGCAGCCGCACCACTTGCGGATGATGATTTGGGACGAGTGCGCCCTGCTGCTGCGCTTGTGTTTTCATGCTGGTGTATTGCTGCAGCGCCTGCGCTTCCAGTTGCTGTGCCGGCATCAATTTGCGCAACGGCGACATTTCATCGACTTGCACCCCATCCGGCGCGGCCTGATCCTTGGCCATCGCAGCCGGAGGCAGTAGGGCCAATGCGGCAGTCAACAACGCCACGCAACAAAACCTGTTCATGGCTTGCTCTCCTCCGAAGACGCCAATATCGTTTTAATCCACGGCAATAGCGCATATGCCGGAAACGCCAGGATGAACGTCAGCGCAAAATAGGCCGCGTAACCCATTTCTTGCGCACCGACGCCACCAGCCCACCCTGCGATCGAACGAGAGAATGCGAAGATGGAGGAAAGTATCGCGTATTCCGTGGTAGCACGGGATTTGTCGACAATCGCCATCAAAAACGCGAGGAAAGCCGCCGTGCCCAGCCCTCCCGTAAACGATTCAATCGCGCTCGCACTGTACATGAGGGCCTGGTGCGCGGTTGCGATATCGGCGCCTTGCGCTGCGTGCGGAACATAAAAGGCGGCGATGACATAGCCAAGATTAGACAATGCCTGCCATAAACCCAGTACCCATAACGCACGAAAAATCCCAACGCGATCAGTGTACCAGCCGCCGAGAATACCGCCCGCGATCGATAGTCCCAATCCCAGATTGACTGATACCAAACCGATTTGCGTGTTGGTAAAACCGCTATCGACCCAGAACGGTTTGATCATGAACCCAATGGAAGAATCGGCCAGTTTGAAAATTAAAATAAAGCCGATCAGCAGCAACGCATGCTTTTTGTTTAGCAACGACACAATGGCGCCGAACATCGGTCCGCTGGACGATGCTGCAGACATCGCGCTCGATTGACCGCGCACGCCTCGCGTAAACAGCCATGCCGACAGCAGGATGAACCCGACCGGCGCGCCACCCTTGAACCACCATGCCGCCTTGAACGGCTTGAGCCATTCGATATCGAGCACACTCAATACCGGCCACAACAAGCCCGCCACGAAAAGGAAAAGCGCCAGAATCAACATCGGCTGCCGCGCCAGCGCTGCCAACTCGCTGCGCAAGCTGGAGGGTGCATCGCGCACCGGCCTTGCCGGTTCGCGCGGCGCCAGCAGGCTAGCTACCGAGATAAGCAGGAACAGTATGGCCGCCAAGCCGTAAGTCGCGGTCCAGCCGGCGACATCGGAAAACCACAACAGTACCCCGGCCGCCAGCATGCCGACACGGTAAAAGCCAATACGAAATCCGTTCGCCAGTCCCAGTTCGCGCTTATCCAGTTGTTCGATGGTGTAACCGTCAATGGCAATATCGTTGGTAGCCGACAGCGCGGTGAAAGCGCCGATTGCAAACCACACCCACGGGCCGAAGCCTGCTTCGCGCGCACACACGATCATCACCGCGCCCATGCCGATATCGGCGGCGGCCATCCAGTAGCGATGGCGTCGCGTGTAATCGATCAGCGGTGCCCACAAGAACTTGAGCGTCCACGATAACCCCAACAGGCTGAGCAGACCAATCTTGGAGAGCTCAATACCTTGCTGGCGGAAATAGACGGGAAACAGGTCAAAAAACAAGCCGAGCGGGAAGCCCTCGGAGAAATACAGCAAGCTGATCCAGAATAATTTGGAGCGCAGAATTTTTGGCGGTGCGATGGTCTGGCTGGACGGTACACTCATGCGGTGGTCTTTTTACGTAGGCGGAACACGGCAAGACTACCGCGCCAGTTGGGGAGAAATGCAACAGGCTTTCCCTCTTGCAATGCGACACATTCGAGCACTTCGAGTCCGACCTGATTGGCAAGTTCCTCGAAATCCTTGATCGTCGCGCACCGCACATTGGGCGTGTCATACCATTCGTACGGCAAAGTCTTCGATACCGGCATCCGGCCGCGCAACAACGCGACGCGATGCGGCCAGTACGCAAAATTCGGGAACGATACGATCGCTTCTCGTCCGACGCGTGCGATATCGCGCAGGATGCCCTCCACGTTCTTCATCATTTGCAGCGCCGACAAGCACAGCACGGTGTCGAACGCGGCATCGGCAAAGATCGCCAGACCGGCTTCCAGATCCTGCTGAATCACCTGGACGCCGCGGCCGACGCAAACCGGGATCTTGTCGTCATCGATTTCGATGCCATAACCGATGCAGCGCTTATCGGATTGCAAATAGTCGAGCATCACGCCGTCGCCGCAGCCGAGATCGAGTACATGGGATTCGGGGCGCACCCAATGGGCGATGAAGGCAAGGTCGGCGCGCAGGCGGCTCAATTCATTGAAATTCATGCGCATGCCTTGTGGTTAAATTCGCCATTTTCAATTTCCTGCCATACGCGGCTGTAGTAGGAGCGCACCACATTCAGGTAGCGCGGGTCTTCCAGCAGGAATGCATCGTGCCCGTGCGGCGCATCGATTTCGGCATAGGTGACCTTGCGCTTGTTGTTGACCAGGGCCTGCACGATTTCGCGACTGCGCTCCGGCGAAAAACGCCAGTCGGTAGTAAACGACGCCAGCAGGAATTGCGCTTGCGTGTTGGCCAGCGCCTTGGTCAAGTCGCCGCCGAATTCACGCGCGGGATCGAAGTAATCGAGCGCCTTGGTAATCAGCAGATAGGTATTGGCATCGAAATACTCGGAGAACTTGTCGCCCTGATAGCGCAAGTACGATTCGATTTCAAAGTCGATGCCGAAGTCGAATTGATACTTCCCGTTGCGCAGTTCGCGGCCGAATTTCTCGGCCATGTCGTCGTCCGACAAGTAGGTGATATGGCCGACCATGCGTGCCACGCGCAAGCCGTTTTTCGGTACCACGCCGTGCGCGTAAAAATCGCCGCCATGAAAATCCGGATCGGCCAGAATCGCCTGGCGTGCGACATCATTGAACGCGATATTTTGCGCTGACAATTTGGGGGTGGATGCGATGACCACGCAATGGCGGATGCGCGCCGGATACATGATGCTCCATGCCAGCGCCTGCATGCCGCCGAGCGAACCGCCCATTACGGCGGCAAATTGGCGGATGCCGAGTGCGTCGGCCAATCGCGCCTGCGCATGGACCCAATCCTCGACCGTGACTACCGGGAAATTCGCACCATACGGCTTGCCGCTAGCCGGGTTAAGGTGCATCGGGCCGGTGGAGCCGAAACACGAACCGGGATTATTAACGCCAATGACAAAAAACTTGTCGGTGTCCAGCGGTTTGCCCGGCCCTACCATGTTGTCCCACCAGCCGACGCTTTCCTTGCCGCCTTTGCCAGCCGCATATTCACCGGCGACGTGATGCGATGCATTCAGTGCGTGACACACCAATACCGCGTTCGAATGGTCGGCGTTCAAGGTGCCGTAGGTTTCATACACTAGCGTGTAGTCGCACAGGGATGCGCCGCTTTGCAGTGAGAGCGGGACAGAAAAATGCATCGACTGCGGCGACACGATTCCGAGAGATTTCATATATTTCATCAGTTGAGCGAAGTCGGGCGCTGCCGTCAAACCAGGCGCAGTTGTTCTACCGCTTCCGCAATCGCAGCAGGTTCGAAGGTGCGCATGATTTTTTTTATTTGCGGCATCAACTGCGTCAGGTCGCAGTTCAGGATTTCCTGTTTCACCGCGAGCACCTGTGTCGGGTGCATCGAGAATTCACGCAAGCCCATGCCGAGCAATAGCCGCGTCAGCTTGGTGTCGCCCGCCATTTCGCCGCACACCGACACCGGGATACCGGCTTTGGCGCCGATCGCGATGGTATTGGACAGCAGATACAAAATGGCCGGATGCAAGGGGTTATACAGATGCGCGACTTCATGGTCAACGCGATCGATCGCCAGCGTGTACTGAATCAGGTCATTGGTGCCGATCGACAGAAAATCCATGCGCTTGATGAACATAGGCAGCGTCAATGCTGCTGCCGGGATTTCAATCATCGCACCGACCGGAATCAGCGGGTCGAACTTTTTGTTGGCATCGCGCAATTGCGTCTTTGCCTGCTCAATCATTGCCAACGACTGGTCGATTTCGAACGCATGCGCGAGCATTGGAATCAATAATTTGATCGGACCGTATGCTGACGCACGCAAAATCGCACGCAACTGTGCCAGAAATATTTGCGGCTCGGCCAGACAATAACGAATCGCACGCAATCCCAGCGCAGGATTAAGTGCAGTCTGCTCCGCCGTATCGAGCGGCTTGTCGGCGCCGATATCGAGCGTGCGTATTGTTACCGGGCGGCCTTTCATGGCGACCACCGCTTTGCGATAAGACTCGAATTGTTCGTCTTCGGATGGCAACTTGTTGACGTAACCGGCACGCCCCATGAACAGGAACTCGGAGCGGAACAGGCCAACGCCGTTGGCGCCGGCCTCCATTGCCGCCACGCAGTCGTCCGGAAACTCGATATTGGCAAGCAAGGTGATTTCCGTGCCGTCGCGCGTAATTGCCGGCGTCTTCTTGAGCTTGCCGAGTTTCTTGCGGTCGCGCAGCAAGCGTGCTTGCCGCTCGCGGTATTGTTCCAGCACATTCGGCGACGGATCAACGATCACGACACCGGCATCGCCGTCGATGATGAGCCAGTCGTCCTGCGTAATCAGTGTCGAGGCGTTGAACATGCCGACGGCGGCCGGAATGTCGAGGCTGCGCGCAACGATGGCGGTATGTGAATTCTGTCCGCCCAAGTCGGTGATGAAGCCGCTGAACGCACGATCTCTGAATTGCAGCATGTCGGCCGGTGAAATATCGTGCGCAACCACGATCATGTGGGCGATGGGTTCGCCTTCGCCCGCCATCTTTGGCAGCGTCGTGGCGCTGCCGGTCAATACTTTCAGGACCCGTTCGCCGACTTGCTGGATATCGGCCTTGCGTTCGCGCAGATAGGCGTCGCCGATTTCATCGAACTGGGCTGACAACTCATCGATCTGCGTGACCAATGCCCATTCCGCGTTGTAATAACGGGTGCGAATGATATCGAGCGGCACTTCGGAAATCGTCGGGTCCGACAGAATCAGCGCATGCACGTCGATAAATGCGCCAAGTTCAGCCGGCGAATCCTTGGGCAAATCGTTCCAGATCGTCTGCAATTCTTTATGTACCGCAGCAATCGCCTTTTGCAGGCGTTGCACTTCGGCTTCGACTCTTTCTTCCGGAATCAGGTAATGCTTGACATCCAGTGCCGCCGGCGCGAGCAGGTGCGCGCGGCCGATTGCGATACCGCGCGAAACCGGTATCCCGTGTAACGTAAAAGATGCCATCAAATCCCTTCTTTAAATTCGAGACCGGAAAACGCGATCCGGCAAGTCATCTGGTTATTGAGCGTTCCATAATGAATGACCGTCATCAGAACGCTCACGCCCTTTTCTGCGGCGATGCGCATCCGGGCTTGTAAGCCAAGAGGCATTTCGCAGGCAAGCGGAAAGAATATTGCATTGCAAGGCAATGACTTTACGCAGGCGTCGAGCAGCGCGCCCCGAATTCCCTGCTCCTCCTACGAAAAGATGAATAATGATTATTCACTCTCGCCGAACTTATTTTGTATCAGTTGGATGAGAGCGTCAAAGCACTCTTTTTCATCAGGGCCATCGGTCTCGAGCATCACTTTCGATCCCTTGCCCGCAGCCAGCATCATCACGCCCATGATCGATTTTGCATTGACGCGCCGCTTGTTGCGCGTCATCCAGACTTCACTCTGGAACTTGGCAGCGAGTTGCGTCAATTTGGCGGATGCCCTTGCATGCAAGCCCAGCTTGTTGATGATTTCGATTTCTTGTTCGATCATAAAATTTTTATATTTGTTGGAGGCAGAGTACAGCGTCGCCTCGGCGGCATCCGGCGCAGTCCCGCGTTGTTATCAATTCAATTAGGGGGAAAGACGAATCCGATTATCGACACGGACCGCGCCTCCCTGCCCTCCGGCCAAGGCCATCTCGACCACGACGTCGAGCGTATCGTTGCGGTAAGTGAGCGCGCGCAACAGCATCGGCAGGCTGATGCCGGCAATGACTTCCACATGTCCCGGTTGCGACAACGTTAGTGTGCAATTGGATGGCGTACCGCCCATCACATCGGTGATGACCAGGACTCCGCTGCCATTGTCGAGCCGGCTGATTGCTTGGTGCGCCAGCGCCTTGACTTCAGCGGTGTCTTGATCCGCCCAGACATCGATTGCTTCGATTCGCTCGGGACAACCCCGAAATACATGAGACGCGGCCTCGATAAAGGCTTGCCCTAGGGGCGCATGCGTCAAAAGGAGAATACCAATCATGGCTGCTTATCAAAAAATGAGGATATCTCTGCAAACAGTCAGCGCCCCCGCCCCGCATACTCCGCGCGGTATTTTAACGATTCACATCGCTTTTTCTAATGCGCTGATGAACATTTCGGCAACATTAACGCCCGTTTGCTGCATAATTTCCTGGAAACAGGTCGGACTAGTGATGTTGATTTCCGTCATGTAGTCACCTATTACATCCAATCCTACCAGTAACAGGCCGCGACTCGAAAGAATCGGCGCCAGGCTTTGCGCAATTTCGCGATCCCGTTCGGATATCGGTTGCGCCACACCAACGCCACCGGCCGCCAGATTGCCGCGCACTTCGCTGCCTTGCGGTATGCGCGCCAGGCAGAATGGCACGACCTGATCACCGATTAGCAAAATGCGTTTGTCGCCTTTCACGATTTCCGGAATGAAGCGTTGCGCCATGATCGTGCGCCGCCCATTTTCAGTGAGCGTTTCAATGATGGAGCCGAGATTCAAGCCCTCTTCCGTGACACGGAAAATGCCAACGCCACCCATGCCATCAAGCGGCTTGTAGATGACGTCTTTATGCTGGTCATGGAAAGCACGCAACCGCTTTTCATCGCGCGTCACCAAGGTCGGGGCAGTGAATTGGGGGAACTGCGCAATCGCAAGTTTCTCATTGTGATCGCGCACCGCGCGCGGCTTGTTGAAGATGCGCACGCCTTGCGCTTCCGCCAGTTCCAGCAGATACGTAGTGTAGATATACTCCATGTCGAACGGCGGGTCCTTGCGCAGCAGGATCGCGTCGAACTGCGACAGTGCCATGGATACTGACGTTCCTGCCCGGTACCATTGTTGCGAGTCGCCGGTCATTGTGATGTGTGCGACATTCGCAGTCACAACGCCGCCTTCGAACGCCAAGTCGTTTTGCTCGAATGCATACAGCGTATGGCCGCGGCATGCAGCTTCGACCATCATCGCGTAGGTCGTATCTTTATAAATCTTGAAGCTGTCGAGCGGATCAGCCAGGAATGCGATTTTCATGATTTTTTCTTAATGTTGAGGACGAAGCGGGGACGCGCAGCGGCGCCTTATAAACGCTGTCCCGCAATTATTAATATATTTCCGGATTCGGATCGGTCTTCTCAAGCTCCAGTGATGCCGCCAGCAACGCCAGGCGCGCTACCACGCCATACATGTAAAAACGGTTCGGTGCCGTTGTGCCCGGCTTGGCCCGCATATCGGGCAATGCGTGTTGCTGCGCGAATGCGAGCGGCACAAAATGCATGCCGGGCGCATTCAGGTTTTCATCGGCGCCACGCTCCGCATGCACCCGGTAAAAGCCGCCGACCACATAGCGATCGATCATGTACACCACCGGTTCGGCCACTGCATCGTTGATATGTTCGAAGGTGTAGACGCCTTCCTGGATAATGACGTCGCTGACTTCGAGTCCCTCTTTGACAACCGACATCTTGTTGCGCTGCTTGCGATTCAAGTCTTTCACCTCGCTCGCATCACGCACCGTCATGATCCCCATGCCATAGGTGCCGGCATCGGCTTTCACGATCACGAACGGCGCTTCCTTGATACCGTATTCCTTGTATTTTTTGCGGATCTTGGCGAGTAGCGTATCAACATTAGCGGCAAGACAGTCTTCACCGGTGCGCTCCTGGAAATTGATGTGCTCGCATTTGCCGAAATACGGGTTAAGCATCCATGGATCGACGTCGATCAGCTTCGCAAATTTTTTCACCACCTCGTCGTACGCGGAAAAGTGATTGCTCTTGCGACGCACGGCCCAACCGGCATGCAGCGGCGGCAGTAAATTTTGCTCGTGGAGGTTTTCCAGAATCGATGGAATTCCTGACGACAAATCGTTGTTAAGCAGGATCGTGCACGGATCAAAATTTTTCAATCCGACGCGACGGCCGTTGGCCGACCGCTGCAACGGCTCCAGTACCAAGGTGCTGCCATCGGGCAGTTCGATCGGGACCGGCTGCGTGATGTCATCCGACAGTGAACCTAGCCGCACATTCAGCCCGGTCTGATGAAATATCTGCGTCAGGCGCGCGATATTTTGCAGGTAGAAGGTGTTGCGCGTATGGCGCTCCGGAATCAGCAACAGGTTTTTAGCATCTGGACAATATTTTTCGATGGCAGCCATGGCTGCCTGCACCGCCAGCGGCAGCATGTCGGGCGACAGATTGTTGAAACCGCCGGGGAAAAGATTGGTATCGACTGGCGCCAGCTTGAAACCGGCATTGCGCAAATCGACCGAACAATAAAACGGCGGTGTGTGCTCTTGCCATTCCAGACGGAACCAGCGCTCGATCGAGGGGGTGGCGCTGAGTATTTTCTTTTCCAACTCAAGGAGCGGGCCGTTGAGGGCGGTAACGAGGTGCGGAACCATATAAAACCTTTGCTGGATGCTTGATTGATGCAGGATTGATGCCGATTTTAACGGGAATCCCTGCTTTACGTCGGTTTTATACCAATCTGAATCCGTAATACGACAAAGGAAATCGATGGATTTTTTCGGCCGGCAAAACACCACCCGTCAAAGCAGCGTATTGACTCTCGATCTCTCCTCCCCGAGAGAAAAGGTTGCAAATAGCTTCCTTCAGATGTGGGTAACAAACCTATTTTAAAGCCAGGAATGAAAAAAGCGCCTCTTGCGGAGGCGCTTTGAAACCCACTTGCGCAGGTGCTGAGCGAATCAGGAAAATCGTTTTTAAGAGTGATACGCAGATTCGCCGTGGCTGGAGATATCCAGGCCTTCCCGCTCTTCTTCTTCCGGCACCCGCAGACCGATCACCAGGTCGACCAGTTTGAACGCGATGAAGGCGACCACGCCCGACCACACCAGCGTGGTCAGGATGGCTTGCGCCTGAATCCAGACCTGACCGGCAATCGAATAATCCACAGCCACCTTGTTGGCAACATAATCGTAGATGCCGGTGCCGCCCAACGACGGTGCGGCGAACACGCCCGTCAACAGCGCCCCTAGGATACCGCCCACGCCATGTACACCGAATACGTCGAGCGAGTCATCGGCACCCAGCAGGCGCTTCAGACCGTTCACACCCCACAGGCAGACGATACCGGCCAGCAAACCAATCACCAGCGCGCCCATCGGGCCGACAAAACCAGCCGCCGGTGTAATTGCCACCAGACCGGCAACCGCGCCGGAAGCAGCACCCAGCATCGATGGCTTGTCTTTCGCCATCCATTCGCCCAAGGTCCAAGAAACCGTTGCAGCAGCCGTCGCCAACAATGTATTGATGAACGCCAGCGCGGCAGAACCGCTCGCTTCCAGAGCGGAACCTGCGTTGAAACCAAACCAGCCCACCCACAGCAGTGAAGCGCCGATCATGGTCATTGTCAGCGAATGCGGCGCCATCGATTCCTTGCCGTAGCCGACCCGCTTGCCGATCACGTAAGCACCCACCAAGCCGGCAATCGCGGCATTGATATGCACCACGGTACCGCCTGCGAAATCGAGCGCACCCTTCTGGAACAACCAACCGGCGGCGGCGGTCGCTTTTTCAGCGGCAGCGGCATCGGTAAACGCATCAGGACCCGGCCAGAACCAGACCATGTGGGCAATCGGCAGGTAAGAGAACGTGAACCACAACACCACGAACAACAACACTGCGGAGAACTTGGCGCGCTCGGCGAACGCACCGACGATCAGAGCGCAGGTAATTGCCGCAAAGGTAGCCTGGAATGCGACGAAAGTGAATTCGGGAATCACGACCGCCTTACTGAAGGTGGCAGTGAGAGAATCCGCAGTCATGCCCTTCAGGAACAGGCGGTCAAATGAACCGATGAAACTGTTGCCTTCCGTGAATGCCAGTGAGTAGCCGTAAATACACCACAGCACAACGATCACTGCGAATATCATGAACACTTGCATCAGGATCGACAGCATGTTTTTCGAGCGCACAAGGCCGCCGTAGAACAGTGCCAAACCCGGGATCGTCATCAGGATCACGAGCATGGTGGCAACCATCATCCACGCAGTATCGGCCTTGTTGGCGGTCGGTGCGGCCGCTGCTGGCGCTGCCGGTGCAGCAGCGGCCGGTGCTGCTTCACTAGCGGCCGGCGTCGAGGCCACAGGTGCTGCAGGCGCAAGAGCGGGGGATGCTTCAGCCGTGGCTGATGGTACGGCGGCGGCGCTCGGCGGCGCATCCAGCGCCCCTGCCGCCCCCGAAAATCCGACCGCAAACAGCAAGGCGCTGGCGGCCAGAAGACGTGCGAATTGTTTTTTCATATTTCCTCCTTAGCGCTTAGAGCGCCTCTTTACCGGTTTCACCGGTGCGAATACGCACGACTTGCTGCAGGTCATAAACGAAGATCTTGCCGTCACCGATTTTTCCGGTGCGGGCAGCCGCTTCGATTGCCTCGATGACACGATCGACGATGGCATCATCGACTGCCGCCTCGATTTTTGTTTTTGGCAGGAAATCGACCACATATTCCGCACCGCGATACAGTTCGGTGTGGCCTTTTTGACGGCCGAAGCCTTTGACTTCTGTTACGGTAATGCCTTGCACGCCAATAGCGGACAAGGCTTCTCGCACCTCATCCAGTTTGAAGGGCTTGATGATCGCAGTAATCAGTTTCATGCTGGCCTCGATTAGAAAGTTTTGCTGACAGCTACAACGAGCGATGTTTTCCCAAGGTCTTTCGCATCAGACGCCGGCCCGACATAACTGCTGGTGTTGGTGCCGATTGCGGCAATGCTGCCCGATACCACGCCGAAATCCTTG